>DATHJA010000020.1:0-6973 GCA_035316475.1 Edaphobacter sp.
AAGCTCGAGGCGGGCAGAACCACGCTGCTGGTCGAGACCAGCAAGAAGCTGGACGAGAAGCTCTATCTCGGCTCGCGCAATCTGGCGGGTGTTGAGCTTGTTCTCAGCTCCGAGGTTCACCCCTACGATCTTCTCCGTTACGAGCACGCTGTCTTCTCGAAGGATGCCATCGAGGCCCTGCAGGAGACCCTGAAGAAGTATGTTTCGAAGCGTAAGACCGCTTCCGAGAAGGAGGTCGCGTAATGCCGACCCTGTACACCGTCATTCGCCGCCCTCTGATTACCGAGAAGGGTATGGGCGTCAAAGAGACCCAGAATACTCTCGTCTTCGAGGTTGCCGAGAATGCCACCAAGACCGAGGTCAAGCAGGCAGTTGAGACCCTGTTCAAAGTGAAGGTCTCCGCTGTTCGCACCGCAACTGTCGAGGGTAAGGAGCGCCGCCGCGGACGTTACGCCGGCTATCGCCCCGATTGGAAGAAGGCATACGTCAAGCTGAAGGCTGGCGAGAAGATGCCGGAGTATCTCGACAGTCTGTAAGCAAAATCATTAGCCGCTCTGACGATATGCAAAAAGGCGGCTGAAACAGAGTAAGAAGTTTCGAACTAGCTGAAAAGCCGGTGCGAACCGGAAGCGAAAAGCTAGGAGCTAAGAAGAAGATGCCGATCAAATCTTTTAGACCGATTACACCCTCGCTGCGATTTATCACGACGCTGCGTAACGACGATCTGACGACGGACAAGCCGCATAAGCCTCTGCTGGCCGTCAAGCAGCGCACGGGCGGCCGCAACTCAACCGGTGCGCTGACGGTCCGTCACCAAGGCGGAGGGCACAAGAAGAAACTGCGCCTGATCGACTTCAAGCGTGACAAATATGGTATTCCGGCCACGGTTACGACCATCGAGTACGATCCGAACCGCAGCTCTCGCATCGCGCTGGTCAGCTACGCTGACGGTGAGAAGCGCTACATTCTGCAGCCCATCGGACTGAAGGTTGGCCAGTCGATCATGAGCGGTCCCGAGGCCGACATTCTGGTTGGCAATGCTCTTCCCTTGAAGAACATTCCCGCCGGTACGACGGTGCACAATATCGAACTTCGTCCCGGTAAAGGTGCACAGATGGCCCGCTCGGCTGGCGCTTCGGCCCAGCTCGTCGCCAAGGAAGGCGACTATGCCCTACTGAAGCTTCCTTCCGGCGAGACCCGCAAGGTTCTGGTGGAGTGCATGGCGACCGTCGGACAGGTGGGCAATACCGATCACGAGAACGTGACTATCGGCAAGGCGGGACGCAACCGCTGGAAGGGCATTCGCCCGGCCAACCGCGGTGTCTCGATGAACCCGGTCGATCACCCGCATGGCGGTGGTGAGGGCAAGACCTCGGGCGGACGTCACCCGGTGACGCCGTGGGGTCAGCCGACTCGCGGATACAAGACGCGTAACAACAAGCGGACCGATGTGTTCATCGTCAACCGCAGATCTAAATAAGGCGCTTTGCGTCGAAGCGGACCGATGTGTTCATCGCCAACCGCCGCAGCAAGTAAAGAATTCGGAGCTAACAGATGGCACGTTCTACGAAAAAAGGTCCATTTATCGACGACCACCTCATGACGAAGGTCAACGTCATGAACCAGACGAACGACAAGAAGGTCCTTCGTACCTGGTCACGCCGTTCGACCATCCACCCGGACTTTGTCGGGCACACGATCGCGGTTCACAATGGCCGCAAGTTCATTCCTGTTTATGTGACCGAGAATATGGTCGGCCACAAACTGGGCGAATTTGCCGCAACCCGTACCTTCAAGGGCCACTCGGCGAAGACCGAATCTTCGGCGAAGCCGAAATAAGAGCGGTCGCGTTACAAGTATTTGTTTAGTTTTCTAAGGACTGAAAGTCATGGCTAAGGCAGCAGAGAATACGAGAGAGTTCCGCGCGGAGGCGAAGTTCCAGCGCACCAGCCCGCAGAAGGCGAAGCTCGTTCTGGATCTGATCAAGGGGCTCCGCGTGGAGCAGGCGATCAATACGGTCCACTTCAACAACAAGCGCATCGCTCCGGTCGTCGAAAAGGTTCTGCGCTCGGCGATCCAGAACGCCAACTACCTCTCGCAGGAGCAGGGCCTGGACGTGGACGTTGATAACCTCTATGTGAAGTCTGCGGTGGCCAACGAGGGACCGCGCATGAAGCGCATCCGCCCTGCCCCGATGGGACGTGCCTTCCGCTACCAGCGCCGTCTCGCTCACATCATCGTGACTGTGGCCGAGAAGAACAAGCCGGGCGTTGTGACAACAGTTGGGGAGCCGGCGGCGAAGACTGCCAAGAAGACGGCTGCTAAGACCGCGGCGAAGAAGGCCCCGGCCAAAAAGGCTGCCGCGAAGAAGACAGCAACCAAGAAAGCCGTGAAATAAGCGAGCTTTTGACGTTGGCTTTGAGTTAAAATAGAAGTTTTGCACCATCGCCCACCGGCTCAACCGGTCAGGAGCGCAGAGTAAAGGGAAGCTATGGGACAGAAAGTCCATCCGTATGGGTTTCGCCTCGGCGTGAACAAGCCGTGGAAGTCGCGCTGGTTTGTCGAGCGCGGCTATGACAAGCTGCTGGTCGAGGACGTCAAGCTGAAGGCCGAGCTCCGCGAGAAGCTGAAGGCCGCCGGCGTCAGCTCGGTCGAGGTCGAGCGCCCCGGCAATAAGCTGCGCCTGATCATCCGCACCGCGCGTCCGGGCATCATCATCGGCCGCAAGGGCGCCGAGATCGACAAGCTCAAGGCTGACATCCAGAAGCGCACCAACCGCGAGGTTTTTGTCGACATTCTCGAGGTCAATAAGCCCGAGCTCGACGCTCAGCTCGTCGCCGAGAACATCGCCTTGCAGCTTGAGAAGCGTGTCAGCTTCCGCCGCGCGATGCGCAAGTCGGTCGACTCAGCACTGCGCTTCGGCTGCAAGGGAATCAAGGTTCGCGTCTCCGGGCGTCTGAACGGAAATGAGATCGCGCGCTCGGAGTGGTATCTCCAGGGCCGTCTGCCGTTGCACACGCTGCGTGCCGACATCGACTACGGCTTTGCCGAGGCGAAGACGACCTACGGCATCATCGGCGTGAAGACCTGGGTCTACCGCGGCGATATCTACGAGCAGAAGAAGCGTCGCGATCAGGGAACGACGGCGGGCGTGTTCGCGTCGTAAACGAAGTTTGAATTTGAGCTGGCTCTGGTGAAGGCCGGGGCCGGCAGTTGAAAGCTAGGGGTTTCGTTATGTTATTGCCAAAGAAGGTGAAGTATCGCAAGCAGCAGCGCGGCCGCATGACCGGCAAGGCGTGGCGCGGCTCCGATCTCTCGTTCGGCGACTACGGCCTGAAGGTCCTGGAGTGCGGTTACATCACCGACCGCCAGATCGAGGCCAGCCGTATCGCGATGACGCGTTTCATCAAGCGCGGCGGCAAGGTGTGGCTGCGTCTGTTTCCGGACAAGCCAATCACCAAGAAGCCGGCTGAAACCCGTATGGGTAAGGGCAAGGGTGCTCCGGATCACTGGGTATGCGTCGTTCGCCCGGGCAGGATCCTGTTCGAGATGGAGGGCGTCAACCCTGAGATGGCCAAGGAGGCGATGCGCCTGGCCGCTCACAAGCTGCCGCTCAAGACCACCTTTGTACAGCGCCACGACGTCGTAAGTACCGCCGCGGCCAAGTAGGAGTTTGAAGGAAGAGACACATGGAACTCGATAAGATTCGCAACCTAAGTGACGAAGAGCTCAAGAGCGAGCAGACGAAGTCTGCCGAGCAGCTGTTTCGCATCCGTTTTCAGAAGAGCCTCGGCAATACCGAGGGCGTCAAGAAGCTGCGGACGCTGAAGCTGGATATCGCCCGCATCAAGACCGTCGCCCGTGAGCGTGAGCTTGGTGTTGCCAAGCCTGCTCCTGTTGCCGCAGCTCCGGCAAAGAGCACTCGCAAGAAAGCAAAGAAGGACTAAGCCATGGCAGAGACCACGAACAAGACCGAAGCCGCCGAGCAGACCGCATCCCGTCGTAACGAGAAGGTCGGCCTGGTCGTCTCGACCAAGATGCAGAAGACGATCGTCGTCGAGATCGAGATGCGCAAGGCGCACCCCAAGTACAAGCGCGTCATGAAGTCGAACAAGAAGTTCTACGCGCACGATGAACAGAATTCGGCCCGTGTCGGTGATGTTGTCCGCATTCGCGAGGCCCGTCCGCTGTCAAAGCTGAAGCGCTGGTCTCTCGAAGAGATCGTTCGCCGCAGTTCACTCGCGCAGCTGGTCGATGAGAAGGCCCCTGTCGCCGAGAGCAAGTAGACTGTAACCGCGTTTTGCGCGGCATTGAAGGTTTTGGATTCAAAGCCATGGGACGAGAAACGCCCTGGCCGCACCACCAGGAGACGAACGATGTCAGTACAGATGAGAACAATTCTTGACGTGGCCGACAACTCCGGCGCACGCAAGCTGCAGGTAATCCTGCCCCTTGGTGGCGGTCTCGGCAAGAAGGCCGGCCTGGGCGACGTCGTCACCGCGGCGGTCAAAGAGGCCTCCCCGGACGGAACCGTAAAGAAGGGCAAAGTCGTCAAGGCTGTGATCGTACGGACGCGCAAGGAGTATCGGCGCAAGGATGGAACCTACATCCGCTTCGATCAGAATGCTGCCGTCGTCATCAACGATGCGATGGAGCCGGTTGGAACTCGCGTCTTCGGTCCAGTAGCCCGCGAGCTCCGCGAGAAAAAGTTCCTCAAGATCGCTTCGCTTGCGCCTGAGGTCATCTAGTGGATAGTTGCAGTTGTCAGTTTGGTCTTTCACCGGCAACTTGCAACTAAAAAAGCGGATTCCGGCTCCGACAGATCGCCGAGGGTAGGAGAGGTAAACAGTTATGGCAGGCATCAAGATCAAGCGCAACGATACGGTCGAGGTTATCGCTGGCAAAGACAAAGGAAAGCGCGGCCGCGTTTTGCGCGTCATCGCCGAAAAGAATCGTATCCTCGTCGAGCATGTGATGGTGGTCAAGAAGCACGTCAAGCCGAACCCGCAGCGCAACATCAAGGGCGGCATTGCGGAGCAGGAATCGCCGATCCACGTCTCGAACGTGATGCTCGTCGACGGCGAGGGCAATAAGACCCGCGTCGGATCGCGGTTCGAGAGTGACAAGAAGGTTCGTGTCTCGAAGGCGAGCGGAAACATCATCGCCGAGAAGAAGAAATAAAGAGTTGCAGTAGAAATCGAAGGTTCACCCCACGAAACGGTAGACGGCGCAAGCCAACCCGGAACCGTGGAGAAAGCGAAGAAAGAATATGGCAACGCGATTCAAAGAGAAGTATGACAAAGAGATCAAGCCAGCTCTCGCCAAGGAGCTCAACATCGAGAACGTGATGGCGATTCCGAAGCTCGAGAAGATCGTCGTCAATATGGGCCTGGGCGAAGCGACCCAGAACGTCAAGATCATGGATCCCCTGGTGGCTGATCTTGCCGCCATCACCGGTCAGAAGCCGGTGACGACCAAGGCGAAGAAGTCGATCGCGGCCTTCAAGGTGCGCGAGGGTATGCCCATCGGAGCGATGGTGACCCTGCGCGGCGACGCGATGTACGAGTTCCTGGACCGTCTGATCTCGATCGCTCTTCCGCGCGTCCGCGACTTCCGTGGTGTCTCCTCGAAGAGCTTCGATGGCCGCGGCAACTACACACTTGGCCTGCGCGATCAGCTCATCTTCGCCGAGATTGATTACGCGAAGGTCGACAAGATAAAGGGCATGAACGTCACCATCGTGACGACGGCCAAGGACGATAATGGCGCACGCGCACTGCTGAGGGGCTTCGGTATGCCCTTCCGCCAGGGAGCGTAACCCGGACCGGTCTTTTCGTGACCGCCAACAGTTTTCGAAGGATAGAGAGTAAAAGGTTATGTCAACTACAGCAAAGCGCGTCAAAGACGCACGCAAGCCGAAATTCAAGTCCCGCCAGCACAACCGCTGCCAGCTCTGCGGCCGTCCGCGGGCCTTCCTTCGCAAATTCGGTGTCTGCCGCCTCTGCTTCCGCTCGCTCGCTCTCAAGGGTGAGATTCCGGGCGTCGTAAAGTCGAGCTGGTAGATAGAGCATTCAGGCGGATTCGCCTGATATAATTGAAGTCACCAATCGCGTGCGGGGAATACGCCCGCAAGCCCGCTCCAGAGACCTCATTCAAGCCAAGGCTTAGGATGCAGACGTCTGGAACGCAAACAAGCAAGGAAACAGACATCTCTGCTGGTTCTCGCCCCTCATGTGTGCGAGCGAACGGGGGATGAAGGAGAATGAATGAACCTCACCGATCCAGTAGCAGACTTTCTGACTCGCATCCGTAACTCCATCCGTGCTCGTCATCAGAAGCTTGACATTCCCGCCTCCAAGCTGAAGGCCGAGATCGCCCGCATTCTTAAGGACGAGGGCTACATCGCCAACTACAAGGCGACTGAGGAGAACGGCCAGAGGGTTCTGCGTGTGTACCTGAAGTATGGTGCCAACAACGAAGCTGTCATCCGCGATCTGCAGCGCGTCTCGCGTCCCGGCTGCCGCGTTTACGTTGGCCGCGACGAGATCCGCCGCGTTCAGGGCGGTCTCGGCATCTCAATCATGACCACTCCGAAGGGAGTCATGACCGGTCGTCAGGCGCGCCGCGAGGGCGTTGGCGGTGAGATCCTCTGCGAAGTCTGGTAAGAGTCTTTTTCGCAGCAACATAAATTTTTGAGTCAAGCAGCACCGGCTGCAGTGGAACGAAGCGTTCAGCTTCGCGACTCGCAAGCCACAAGAAGGAATTCATCATGTCACGTATTGGCAGAAAGCCGATTCCAGTGCCCGCCGGCGTCAAGTACACGGTCAGCGGCAACACCGTTCTGGTCGAGGGGCCGAAGGGTAAGGTCACCGCTCTGCTCCCGGCCGGCATCTCGCTGGTCCAGAAAGACGGAGTCATCGTTGCTGAGCGCGAGAACGACAAGCAGGCCGCCTTCCATGGTCTCGCCCGTGCC
>DATHJA010000021.1:0-2661 GCA_035316475.1 Edaphobacter sp.
CGAGAAGGACACAAGCCTCTACGCCGGAGCTATCGTGCTCCAGACCGACCGTCCCATGAACGACATCGAATCGCTCACCCGCCGCACGCTGGCCTCCATCAATCCGAACCTGACCGTCGTCAAGTTCCAGACCTTCTCCGAGCAGATCGCCGAGCGCTTCACCGAGGAACGCCTGATCGCCCGGCTAACCTCGCTTTTCGGCGCACTCGCCCTTCTGCTGGCCACCATCGGGCTCTACGGTGTGACAGCCTACGGCGTCGTGCGCCGCACCTCGGAGATCGGCATCCGCATGGCGCTCGGAGCCGAGCGGGGCAGAGTCGTCGGTATGATCCTGCGCGGAGCCCTCGTCGAGACCGCCATCGGCCTCGCCATTGGCGTCCCTGTCGCCTGGCTCTCGGTACGCTTCGTCAAGTCGCAGCTCTACGAGATCACCACGGCAGGCGTCGGTGTACTGGCTCTCGCCATCGGCACGCTCGCCGCAGCCGCCTTCATCGCCGGAATCATTCCCGCCCGCCGCGCCGCCTCCATTGATCCGGTTCAGGCGTTGCGGACCGAGTGAGGTAAGGCCTCCTCAGTCTCGCCGCAACCTGCTCATGTGTTGCGGCGAGCTTTTTTTAATCCTTTACGCTCGCCGGCACCTGAATCCTTCACCCTTCCTTCCGCATCGAGGAGAATAGACTAGTCGGTCAACACGGAGGCAGCGACGTGCAGGCTCAGAACACACGCGACCATCTTCTCGAAGTCGGGCTCAGGCTCATCCACTCCATGGGCTACACAGCCACCGGGATGAAGGAGATTCTGGACGCGGCAGGGGTGCCGAAAGGCTCGTTTTATCATTACTTTCCCAGCAAAGAGGCCTATGCCAACGAGGTCCTGAAGCTCTACGCCCAGTCTGAGAGCGAGCGCTGCCAGAGAATCTTCAGCGATACCGCGACCGCTCCCCTCGGCCGGTTGCGGCGGTACTTCGAAGAACTGATCCGCACCTACGGACCCACCGCGGAGCTGCACGGCTGCATGCTCGGCAACCTCAGCCTCGAGATGGCCGACCGCAGCGACTCCACCCAAGCCATCCTGCGCGATTCCTTCTCCGCCTGGCAGTCCGCCATCGTCAACATCCTGCGCGAGGCTATAGAGCGGGGTGAGCTTGCGCCATCTACCGATCCTGAAGAGCTGGCAGGGTTTCTGCTCAACAGTTATGAAGGAGCCCTGCTGCGCTCCAGAGCCGACCGTTCGTCAAAGCCGCTCGAGACCTTCATGGACTTCGCCTTCACCGTGCTTCTGCGCAAGGTTGAAGAAGGCCATGCTGTGTCAACGAAGTAATGAAGTAATGCCAGATCCCCTGTCTCCGGAGACCTGTCCCCGACCGCGGTGTCGCGTTTGGTGGCGGCTCAAGAAGAGTCCGGGACCTCGTTTGGTTCGAAATATCCTGCATTGTCTGTGATTTGCACTTAATCCACAAGAGAAAAGCATTTTCCTGAATCTATAGACCGACTGGTCTACTCTATTCCTGTGTAAGCCGCTGCAAGGCGGAAAAATTCAAACTCAACAGGAGATTCGTCATGTCGGCACAGAACAAAGAGAACAAAGGAACCGCACTCATCACAGGAGCTTCCACAGGCATCGGCGCCGTCTATGCCGATCGGCTCGCCAGCCGTGGCTACGACCTCATCCTCGTCGCGCGCGACCGCAAGCGGCTCGCCGCGCTTGCCGAGCAGATCAGCTCGAAGACCGGCCGCAAGGTGGAGATTCTTCCCGCCGACCTTACAGTGAAGACCGATCTTGCCCAGGTCGAGCAGCGGCTTCGCTCGGACGCGAGCATCACCGCGCTGGTCAATAACGCCGGCTTCGGTGCCACCGCGAGCCTGATCGACTCCAAAATCGACGACATGGAGAACATGATTCAGCTCAACGTCACCGCCCTCACCCGCCTTACCTCAGCCGTGCTTCCCGGCTTCCTCGAGCGCAAAGACGGCCTTCTCATCAACATCGCCTCCATCGTCGCCCTCGACCCCGAGACCCTCAACGGCGTCTACAGCGGCACCAAGGCGTTCGTCGTCAACCTCACCCAATCGCTACACAAAGAGGTGAAGGACAAAGGCATCCGCGTCCAGGCCGTCCTCCCCGGGGCAACCCGCACCGAGTTCTGGGACCGTGCCAACCTTCCCGTGCAGCACCTGCCTGAGCAGGCCGTCATGACCGCCGAGGATATGGTCGATGCCTCACTCGCCGGACTGGACCAGGGGGAGCTCGTCACCATCCCCTCGCTGCCCGAACTCGGCGACTGGGAGAAGTACGAGGCAGCCCGCAAGGCCCTCGGCCCTAACCTCTCGCACCGGCGCCCGGCCACCCGTTACGGCCTGAGCGCCTGACCCGAGCATGTCTCGCACCGAATGCTCTATTCATGGCGTGGCCATATCGCGCATGAATAGGGCATTCGCAAGCCAGGCCCGGTACGCATCCTGCTAAACTAAAGCCTGCAGGCGGCCGGATGATCGCTGCCGCGCAAGCCGCAAGGCAAGTGCGGGAGAGGAAAGTCCGAACTCCGCAGGGCAGTGTGCCGGATAACGTCCGGGACGGATGGTTCAAGCCATCCGGACGGCCAGTGCAACAGAGAACATACCGCCTCCGCGAGCGAAAGCGAGCGAGGGTAAGGGTGAAAAG
>DATHJA010000022.1:0-11812 GCA_035316475.1 Edaphobacter sp.
TCGCACAATCCCCCTGAGGACGGAGGCTTCAAGTACAACCCTCCCAACGGCGGCCCGGCCGACACCTCCGCCACCAAATGGATCGAGAACCGCGCCAACGAGATCATCGCGAGCGGCCTGAAGGACGTGAAGCGGGTCTCCTACGCCCGCGCCCTCGGCGCCGACAAGACCTACCGGCACGACTACATCACCGCCTACGTCAACGACCTGGCCAGCGTCATCGACTTCGATGTGCTCACCGGCACCGCTCTCAAACTCGCTGTCGATCCTCTCGGCGGTGCTGGCGTCCACTACTGGCCGCGCATCGCCGAAAAATACAAGCTGCCGCTCGAGATCCTCAACCGGCACGTTGACCCCACCTTCCGCTTCATGACGCTCGATTGGGACGGACGCATCCGCATGGACTGCTCCAGCCCCTACGCCATGGCTTCGATGATCGAAAACAAGGACAAGTATGACGTCGCCTGGGCCTGCGACACCGACCACGACCGCCACGGCGTCGTCACTCGCTCCTCAGGCCTGCTGAACCCCAACCACTACCTCGCCGTGATGATCCAGTACCTCTTCACCAACCGGCCCGATTGGAGCGACAAAACCGCCATCGGCAAGACACTGGTCTCCTCGAGCATCATCGACCGCGTCGCCAAGGGACTGAACCGCTCCATGCTCGAGGTCCCTGTTGGCTTCAAATGGTTCGTCGACGGTCTGATCGATGGCTCTCTCGGTTTCGGTGGCGAAGAGTCCGCTGGTGCCACCTTCCTTCGCCGCAACGGCAAGGTCTGGACCACCGACAAAGACGGCCTCATCCCCGGCCTGCTCGCCGCCGAGATGACCGCACGCACGGGCAAGGACCCGGGCCAGCTCTACAACGAGCTGACGGCGAAGTACGGCAGTCCCGTCTACCAGCGCATCGACGCGGCCGCCACCAAGGAGCAGAAGGCAAAGCTGGGCAAGCTCTCTCCCTCACAGGTCAAGGCGAAGGAGCTAGCGGGCGAGCCGATCACCGCAATCCTCACCGAGGCTCCCGGCAACCACGCCGCAATCGGCGGCCTGAAGGTCGCGACAGAAAACGGCTGGTTCGCCGCCCGCCCCTCAGGCACAGAAGACGTCTACAAGATCTACGCCGAAAGCTTCAAAGGCACCGACCACCTCAAGCAGATCCAGTCCGAGGCACAGGCACTGGTCAACGCAGCTATCGCCTAAGCGTAAAAAGGGCTGCCAATCACTATCGGCAGCCCTTCAGTCCACCCTAAACGCCGCGCTTCGCGTAGTACTCGGCTACCTGAGTCTTGTTGAACTCGAACGGAACATGTTCGGGCCCGGGGACCGAGAGCAGCTTGCCGAAATCTTTGGACTCCTCCGATTCGAGCTGCAGATACGAAGGCAGCGTAAGGCGCGGATTCTCGCGCGATGTCTGAATCGCCATCATCTCCAGCGCCTTCCCGGCCAGATGCACCCGCTCCCCTACCCGCAGCACCATCGAACCGATGGTCTGGCGGCGGCCATCCACCAGAATGTGTCCGTGCGAAACAAGCTGCCGCGCCGCGGCAATGCTGCGCGCAAAGCCAAGCCGGAAGACGATGTTGTCCAACCGGCGCTCCAGCAGCCCGATCAGGCTATCGATCCAGTTCGACGGGCTTGCACTCCGGGCCTTGCGAACGAACCGGCGCAGCTGCTCTTCGCGGATGCCGTAGTGGAACAGAAGCTTCTGCTTCTCCTTCAACTGCACCGCATACTCCGAGGGCTTCGATCTCCTCGACTTGCCGTGCTGTCCCGGCGGGTAGTTGCGCTTCTCCAGAGCTCCCGGCTTTCCCAGGCCGGGCAACTCCACACCCAGCGAACGCTGGATCTTGAACTTTCTACGTTGACTCATGCAGCCATCTCCTCAAGGACACAGGGCGCAGACGCGCCCCGCACCACCCGATCTCCGGATCGCCGCGGCGCTTCGCCAAAAGACTCCACGGCAACCCTTTATCTGAATGCGGACTCATTTAGTCCTGATTACAGATTCAACATTACATCGACAGGACTGAGGAAATCAAGCGCAGAGAAACATGCGGTTTTTCAGTGAAGCAACATACTGCATGTCAGCGTCGCCAGAACGATTGCCGTAATGACCACGTAGGTGCCGTCACGCTCAAGGGCGAAGCCGACGATCGACAGCGCGACGCGGATGATCGGCGTCAGCAGAAGGCAGATGATGCCAATCTGTGCGATAGCCAATCCACGGTTCACCGTATCCTGCGCCTGCGGACGGAAGGCCTGCTGCACCGTTCCTCGCGGAGACGCGAAGAGCGAATGCGCTCCTGTGAAGGTATGGAAGGAGACGGGGTCGGCCTGATGCGAGCCGAGAAAGATAGCTCCACCTAAAAGCCCTACGATCACGGCGACGAGAACACCACTGCGAAGGGTGAAGCCGATCAGACGCTGAAGCTGTTTGTCCTGAATGTCCATGTCTAGACCTTCCCTCTCAGTCCCTCGACGATCATCTGGATCGCGATCACGCCGACGACCACGGCAAACAGGCGTCTCAGCATCGGGACCGGCAGCCGCGGGAGAAGACGGGCGCCCACCATCGATCCTCCCAGCACACCGAGCATGACCGGCAGCGCAATAACAGGATGAATGTATCCGCGCTTGAGATAGATGGCCGCGCTGGCCACACCTGTCACGCCGATCATAGCTGCTGGTCGCCGTCGAGACCTTGAAGGGGATCCCCATGATCCGATCCATCGCGATCACCTTCAGGGCTCCAGAGCCGATGCCGAGCAGGCCGGAGAGTATTCCGGCAATGTACATCAGGCCGAATCCGGGTCCAGGGTGCGTGACCGAGTAAGGAATGGCATCCGTGCGCGACCGGTAGACGCCGTTCAGCTTCAGCCTCTCAGCGAGAGGGCTGGGGTTCACTGCAACACCTGTCTCCTTCCTCATCTGGCTGGTCTGCCAGGCGGAGTGCAGCAGAACCAGACCGAAGATGACCGCCAATGCAGCAGTAGGAATCCTGCTCGCCAGCATGGCCCCGCAGATAGCCCCAACGGTCGTGGCCAGCTCAAGAAACATCCCGATGCGGATGTTGGAGAGGCCGTCTCTCACATAGGCTGCCGCGGCACCCGACGAGGTGGCGATGACCGAGACGAGGCTCGCGCCGATGGCGTAGCGAATATCCACACCCAGCATCAGCGTGAGAGCGGGGGTGACGATGACTCCGCCTCCCAGCCCCGTCAACGATCCGACGAGGCCGGCGGCGGTGGCAACACAGAAAACAACGATCGTGAATTCGTAGGCGGGCATTCTCCTCCAATAAAAAATCATCCTTCAGACCGACTGCCGGTTTTCAAAACTGGCGATTGTGCCGAAGAAGCAATACTACCGAACCAGGATCTCCTGCTTCTCAGCGGGAATCTTGCGGATCGAGGCAGCGTCGAGGTTCAGGTGGGCCGTAATCATCTCCGGCGGCAGACGCCTGATCCAGTTGTTGAGCGAGACATCCTGAAACTCCTGCGCCTTGAACATCTCGAGGAAGACAAGGTCGGTGTCGCCGGTGTTCTCGACATAGTGACCGGCTACGGCAGGAACGAAGCCGACATCGTTCGCGTTGAAGTCCATCGTGCGCGCGCGCCCGGTCGGCATAAAGACCGTCATCCTTGCCTTGCCCGCGATGTAGAACTGCCATTCGGAGGCATTCGGATGCCAGTGCAGCTCACGCATTCCACCCGGTTTGACGGTTACCAGCCCCGCAGCAATGCTCTTCGAGACCGGAAAGTTGCGCGAGTCGACCACGCGAACCTCTCCACCGGCCGTCTTCTTCGTGGGAGCCATCGCCTCCATCTTGAAGGTGTACTGCTGCTGCGCCTGCACGCTCCTCCCTCCAACCGAGGCTCGATCCTCCGCCAGCGACTTCGGCATCTCCGCGGGGAAGATATAAAGCTCGTCCTTGGGCAGCTTCGCAATCTCCTCAGGAGAGAGGTTGAAGTTCTTCGCCAGAACCTCGGGCGGCGTATGCGCGATCCACTCGGAGAGCAGAAAGGTGTTGTCTTCGGAGAAGTGGCCCTCATCGAAGACCAGAAGGAACTCGCATCCATCCGGTCCCAGCCCCTGAATCGAGTGCGGCAGCCCCGCCGGAAAGAACCAGAGGTCGCCCTTGTTCACATCGTCGATGAAGATCGTTCCGTCGGGATTCAGCACGGTCACACGTGCGCTTCCGTAGAGCATGAACGCCCACTCATCGGCGCTGTGCCAGTGCAGCTCGCGGAAGCTCCCGGCAGTAAGGCGCATGTTGACGCCTGCGATCTCGGTTGAGGTGGGAAGCTCGCGCTGCGTGACCTCGTGGGTCCAACCACCCTTTTCAATGCGCTTCTGTGTCAGATCGAAGGAGTACCAGATTGGGCCGACTGATCCATGATCGGTCGCGGGCGGCATGTTCGAGTTGGGGTTCTCACGCAGGAGCAGATCGTTCTCCTGCCCCGGATTGCTTGCAGGATCGTTCTTTCCCTGCTGCTGCGCGTGAACGGTAAGACCACTGAGCGCAGCCGTCGCCAGGGCCGCACCTCCTACCCCCAGAAAGCTCCTTCTCGAAAACTCATCCGTCGCTGAAGCACCTTTCCTTGAATCGCTCATTTTCGCCCTCGTCTTTTTTCCATGCATCGCGGACCTTCAGTCCGTCGATCTGTTGCTTCTTCATTGAAGAAGAGAGTGCGTGATAAGTCCATTCGTATGATCAGAACTCAGTAATCGAATTTATCGATTACTGGAGATTGTCTTGCCAAGGCCGGAGGCAAGCTGCACAAAGGAATCGACCAGCGGCGGGCGGTCTTTCCTTCGCACAGCAATCGCGATCTCCGAGACGCCAGCGGCGAGCGGCAACGGCTTCATCACTACGCCCTGCGACTGCGCCAGCACGACCGTCTTCGGCAGGATCGCCACACCGGCTCCAGCCGCCACCAGCGCGATCGCCGTGTACATCTCTCCGGTCTCCTGCGTGATGTTCGGGCTGAAGCCCTGACTGGTGCACATCTGCACGACGGCATCGTAGAAGCCAGGAGCCCAGCGTCTTCCATAAGCGACGAACCTCTCGGCGCCGAGGTCGGAGAGGCGGATCTGCCTCTTCTTCGCCAGCGCGTGATCCGCGGGAAGGACAACGACGAAGGGCTCACGGTGAATCACCGTGATGTCGAGTTGATCGTGCGCGACCGGCAGGCGAAGGAAACCGACGTCAATCGTCTTGTTGACGAGGTTCTTTAGCTGGCTGCTGGTGCGAAGGTTCATCAGGTCCAGCGTCACGCCAGGAAACTGCCTGCGAAAGGCCACGGCAATCGGGGGAACGATGGCAAGCGCGGCCGAGGAGACGAACCCGATGCGCAGCCTTCCGATCTCTCCACGGTCAGCCTTCTGCGCGCGCTCCACGGCCTGCTGCGCGCGCGCGAGCGTGGCGTGCGCTTCGGCAAGGAAGACACGGCCCGCATCCGTCAGCCGGACTGTGCGCTTGTTGCGGAAGAGAAGCTGCACGCCAATCTCTTCTTCCAACTTCTGGATCTGCGCGCTCAGTGCGGGCTGCGAGAGATGCAGCCTCTCGGCGGCGCGCACAAAACTCAGCTGCTCGGCGACCGCGACGAACGATGCAAGATTCCTCAGCTCCATCTCTCTCCTTCCCTTCCCTCGATCAGAGATGGGTCAGTCCTGCAATCTTTTCTGCGAAGGCGGGCCAGGATTGCGTCAGCTCTTCACGGGTAGCCGAGTCATAGTCTTCGTATTCGAAGCCGGGACTGACTGTACAGCCCAGCAGAGCCCAACTTCCACCGTCGAGCAGGCGCGATCCCTGCCAGACGCCGCGCTCCACGAGGACCTGCGGCCTTTGACCAGTGGCGAAGTCGTTGCCGATCACGATGGTTCGTCCGCTGCCGTCGGGTAGCAGCTGCAGCATCTCCACCGCGTCGCCGGCGTAGAAGTGGAAGATCTCGTCGGAGCGGAGACGGTGCATCTCGCTGAAGGTCTCCGGCTCGAGCAGGTAGTAGATGGCCGTCGAGGTTCGACGCAGGCCTGCGTAGCGCGCGTCGGCGAAGGCAGCGGGTGAGATCTCCTCCGCTGCCGCGTAGGTCTGGACGAACCAGCCTCCCTCGCGCGGATGAGGTGTCAATCCGAGAAGCTGTTTTAGTTCCGTTGCAGTCACAAATCTTCCTCTCACGTATTCTGAAGACGATCCATTCATTCTATGCAGCAGGCAGATGAGAGGCGGATGCGCTCACGACTGGAACACTACTTTGGCTTCGCGGAGCGGGGCACCGACTGGCGAACCGAGGTTCTGGCCGGGTTCACGACCTTCATCACGATGGCCTACATCATCTTCGTCAACCCCGCGATTCTGCACGAAACGGGGATGCCGATCGCCGCCGTAACCGCAGCCACCTGCCTGTGTGCCGCCTTCGGCAGTGTGCTGATGGGAGCGCTTGCCAACTACCCTCTGGCTCTGGCCCCGGGGATGGGGCTGAACGCCTACTTCACCTACACAGTGGTGAAGGCGATGCACGTTCCGTGGCAGACGGCGCTGGGAGCGGTCTTCCTGTCGGGCACGATCTTTCTGGTACTGACCTTCACCGGCGTGCGCCAGATGCTGGTAAGCGCGATTCCGCATCAGCTTCACGCCGCCGTGGCCGGAGGCATCGGGCTGTTTATCGCGTTTATCGGATTTCGCAACGCTGGCATCATCGTTCCGAATGCGGCGACGACGGTGGCGCTGGGGAACCTTCATACTCCGTCGACGGCGCTGGCGCTCTTCGGGCTGGTGCTGATTGCCGTGCTGCAGGTGCTGCGGGTCCGCGCGGCGATGCTGATCGGCGTGCTGGGAACCATGCTGGCTGGGCTTGCCTTCGGGCAGGTCCACTGGGCTCCGGTTCCCTACCACCTGGCCTCGTTGGGCGAGACGGCGTTCCGGCTGGACATTCGCGGGGCGCTGCGCATCGGGGCGGCCGAGATTGTCTTCGTCTTCCTGTTTGTCGATCTGTTCGACAACATCGGGACGCTGGTGGCGGTCTCGAACCGGGCCGGGCTGATGACGCCGGATCACCAGATTCCCCGGCTCAACCGCATCTTCTTCGCCGACGCGACCGCGACGATCGTGGGCTCGCTGACCGGAACCAGCACGGTGACCAGTTACATCGAGTCCTCGGCGGGGGTGGCGGCGGGAGGACGGACGGGCGTCACTGCCATCGTGACGGGGATCCTGTTTTTCGTCGCGTTGTTCATTGCTCCGGAGGTGGGGGCGATCCCGAGCTTCGCTACGGCTCCGGCGCTGATTCTCGTGGGTGGGCTGATGGTGACCGGGCTGGGACAGATCGAGTGGAAGGATCCGGGGATTGCGATTCCGGCGTTCCTGACTGTGACGACGATCCCGCTGACCTGGTCGATTGCCGACGGGCTCAGCTTCGGATTGACCAGCTACGCTGCGCTCGAGGTGCTGACCGGGAAGGCGAAGCGGTCAAGCTGGATGCTCTACCTGCTGTCGGCTCTGTTCCTGATGCGCCTCTTCTTTCTGCATCGGGGATGACCCCCTCCCACCCGTCAATTTTGCGCAAAGTATTCCATTCATGCGACTTAAGTTCGGACCTCTTGCATCGCACTGCGCTCGAGGGCCAAAACCCTTGCGATATGCGAGAACGCCAAGCCATGAAGGCTTGGCGTTTGGCTCTATTTCTATTTTAGTGGGTGAGCCGGATCTGATCGGCAACTTGTAAATCACGCTCTTTGTTGCGCTTATCGCGATCCGGCCCTTGACAGCTTATTTGGTGAGTGAGGGGACGGCTCGCGGCGTCATCACGGGCGTGGTGGCTCCGGTGCTTACACCGTCCTGGACGGCCTGGAAGGAGACGATGTTCTTCAGTGTCTCGTAGGGGACCTGGTTCAGGGGAACGAGATGGCCGTTGATGGAGAGCATGGGGGTCTGCTCGACGCCGATGTCGCGAGCCAGCTGCATGGAGGCTTCAACCTCTTTTTTGGTGGCATCGGTCGCCGCACAGGTGTCGATGGCAGCGGGGTCAAGGCCAGCCTTGGTGACGGAGTCCTTGAGGGTCTGGTCGCCGGTGGCGGCGGTCAGAGCCTCCTGCTTGGAGAAGACGTCCGTAGCGTAGGGGAAGAAGGCCTCGTTCTTCTGTTTGGCGATGCAGTAGCCGTAGGCCGCGGCCTTGAAGGCGAAGGGATGGATCTCGGCGAGGGGGAAGTTCTGAAAGACGACGCGGGCGTTGGGGAAGTCCTGTACGAGGCGGTCCATGGTGGCCTGGGCCTCTTTGCAGTGCGGGCACTGGAGGTCGGCGAACTCGACCAGCAGGAGGTCCTTGCCGGCGGCTCCACGGTAGGCTCCGTCAGCGCGGTCCTGCAGGAGCTTGCGCGTCTCGGCAAAGGGGGTGGCTCCGAAGGGGATGACGCCAGAGGCATCGGCGATGGCGTGCTTGCCGTCAGGAAGAACGAAGAAGGCTGCGGAGGCTACCTTGGCGTTGGGCTTCTTGTCGGAGACGTAGACGACGATCTTGCTGACACCTTGAGCCTGAGTGGTCTGAATGGCCTCGACGCGCCAGATGCGGTCGGGGTCGTAGCCCCAGAGAGCCTTGAGAAAGGCATCAACCGTTTGCACGGTAGGAGTATTGGCGGTGAAGAATTTGGGGTTGACCGGCGGAAAGGGGTCGGGGCGGGTGGAGGGATCGAGCGTCTGGAGCTGCAGGGGTGTCTTCGGCGCGGACTGCGCTGGCGCAGGAGCAGCCTGGGCTGGCGCGGGCGATTGCGCGGGCTGCTGAGCGGCGGACTGGGCAGAGGCGAGGGTGGCTATGCCAAGAAACGGCGCCAGTGCAGTCGACAGAATGTAAGCTCTCTTCAAAATCAAAACCTTCCTTTTTTAACCAGCCGTGGAGGACCGTACGGCTATTAAACCTGAACTTTGACAGCAATGGGAAACCGGCGTCCGGTGCCGAAGGATTTCTGCGTGACCTTGAGGACGGGAGCGGCCTGCTGGCGCTTGTATTCGCTCTGCTCGACGAGCTTGAGCACGGAGCGCACGAGGGTGGGATCGAGGTTCTGCTCCTCGGCGATCTGCTCGGCAGAGAGGAAGCGCTCGACGTAGGCCATGAGGATGGGATCGAGGACGTCGTAGGGAGGAAGCGAGTCGGTATCGCGCTGGTCGGGGCGGAGCTCGGCCGAGGGTGGCTTCTCGATGGTGTTTCGCGGGATGATCTCGCGGGTGCGGTTGGCGTAGTGGGACAACTGGTAGACGCGGGTCTTGTAGACGTCGCCGATGACGGCGAGGGCGCCGACCATGTCTCCATAGAGAGTGCAGTAGCCAACGGACATCTCGGACTTGTTGCCGGTGGTTAGAACAAGCGCGCCGAACTTGTTGGAGAGCGCCATAAGGAGGACGCCGCGGGTGCGCGACTGAATATTCTCTTCGGCGATGCCAGCGGGAGTTCCAGCAAAGAGCGGGGCGAGAACCTTCTGGAACTGCGCGAAGACGTCATGGATAGGAAGCAGCTCGAAGCGGATGCCGAGGTTTTTGGCAAGGCCGCGTGCATCTTCAATAGAACCGAGCGAGGAGTACTCGCTGGGCATGCCGATGCCGACAACGTTTTCGGCTCCTAGAGCTTCGACAGCGATGGCTGCGACGAGAGCGGAGTCGATGCCTCCGCTAAGGCCGACGAGGGCCTTCGAGAAGCCGCACTTGCGAACATAGTCTCGGGTGCCGAGGACGAGCGCCTGCCATACCTCGGCGATCTCGTCACAGGGAGCGGGAGGTGCCTGAGAGGTGCGGGGTATATCGACGACGACGAGGTCTTCGGCGAAGCAGGCTGCGCGGGCGACGACGGTTCCCGTGAGATCGAGAAGAAGAGAGGAGCCGTCGAAGACCAGACCGTCGTTGCCGCCAACCTGATTGACCAGAAGTACGAAGGCGTTGTGCTCCTGGGCGATGGCGGCGAGCATGTTCTGGCGGATGGCGGGCTTGCCCTGGCAGAAGGGCGAGGCCGAGATGTTGATGATGAGGCGCGGATAGCGATCAAGCTGCTCGGCATTGGCCTGCCACTGGCTCATGAGCGCGTCGACGGGATCGACGGGGTAGAGCTGGCGCGGCCAGAAGTCCTTGTCGTTCCAGGCGTCCTCGCAGATGGTGAGGGCTATGGGATGATCACCGACGAAGGTGAGTGACTGCGATTGTGCGGGCTCGAAGTAACGCTGCTCGTCGAAGACGTCGTAGAAGGGCAGAAGCATCTTGCGCTGAATGAACTGAACCTTGCCTGCAGAGAGCAGGACGGCGACGTTAGAGACGCGCTTGCCGTTGGAAGAGCCGGAGGGCATGACGGAACCGACGATGAGAGAGGGGCGACCTGTGACTGCGGTCCAGGCGGCGAGCTCGTCAACAGCCTGAACGGCACGGTCGAGGAAGGCGCTCTTTTCGAGGAAGTCGGCGGGAGGATATCCGCAGACGGAGAGCTCGGGGAAGACGACGAGCTCCGCGGACTGCTCGGCGGCGCGGGCCGCGTATTCGAGGATCTTTCTGGTGTTTCCGGTGAAGTCTCCCACCGTAGGGTTGATCTGCGCCAGAGCTATCTTCACAGCTCTAGTCTAACGCCTGCGGCTTGCGTGTGGGGATGGAGGGATGCGCTAAAGAGGTACATGCTTTCGCACGAAGAATCCCACTCATGCGATGAGACGCATGAATGGGATGCCCGATGTGGTTAGAGGTTAGCTTCCAGTTCCGGCGAAGACTACGCCGAGAGTGCGGGCGAGGATCTTCATGTCGAGCCAGAGGCTCCAGTTCTCGACGTAGGCAGTGTCGAGAGAGATGTAGCTGTCGAAGGATGGGTCCTGACGAGCTTCGACCTGCCAGAGTCCAGTGATGCCGGGCAGAACGTCGAGGCGACGGAGGTGCTCGATGTCGTACTGCTCGACCTCACGCGCGATGGGAGGACGCGGGCCGACGAGGCTCATGTCGCCGCGAAGGACGTTGTAGAACTGCGGAAGCTCGTCAAGGGAGTACTTGCGCAGGTGACGGCCGACGCGGGTGATGCGGGGATCGTTGGCGATCTTGAAGAGGACGCTGTCGCGCTCGTTCATGTGCGCGAGTTTTTCCTTCAGCTTGTCGGCATCCTGCACCATGGTGCGGAATTTGTAGCAGGCAAAGGTACGACCCTTGCGTCCAATCCGGCTGGCACGATAGAAGATCGGTCCCTTCGAGTCCATGCGAACCGCAATGGCAATGGCCAGCATGATGGGGGAGAGGACGGAGAGCGCAATGGACGAGAGCGTGATGTCGAGCACGCGCTTGAGCCAGAAGGCTCCGAGGGGAAAGTCGCGGCGGTGAAGTGGAATGGTCGGGAACTGGCCGACGTATTCGACGGGTGCGTTCCAGGCGAGACCATCGTAGAGGTCGGGCACGACGCGGACGTCGATGCCGGCCAGGCGAGCCTCTTCGACCGTGTTGATGACGAGCTTCTTGTCGCCGGGGACGGAGAAGAAGATCTCATCGACAAAGAGCGAGCGGGCCAGCGAGAGGCAGTTGCGGACGTCGCCGACGACATCGGCGTCGCCGGACTCGGCCTCACGCTCGGTGAGGGCGACGAAGCCCTTGAAGCGATAGCCGAAGTGGGGGAGGGATTCAAGGTGATTGCGCAGGGCATGACCGACGCGTCCTGCTCCAACAATCAGCACATTGCGGGTCTCGATGCCCGCAATGCTGCGGCGATAGAAGCCGCGGCGCTGGAAGGCGCGGCGCAGGCAGAGCAGCACGGTCGAAAAGGCGACCGTAAGCATGACCACCATGCGCGAGACGGCATTGCCGTTG
>DATHJA010000023.1:0-9635 GCA_035316475.1 Edaphobacter sp.
CTTCGGAGTATCTGGTCCGAAGCTAAACCTAATGAATGGAAGATTTTGCACAAATATACGGGGTGGGTGGTCAGCCTCCCGCAACCGCCCCGATCACCAGCAGAGGCTCCTTGCCCGACGCCACTGCCTCAGGCAAGGGAGCATCCGGAGGCTCATGCGAGAGGTCCTGCTCGCACGCGAAGAAGCGCAGGAAAGCCCGCCGCTCCTTCGTCGTGTGATCGCGAATCGTCCCCTCAAGCATCGGGTAGCGCGCCTCCACAGCGTCGAGCACCGAGCGCACCGTCGCGGACTCCACCTCCACCGTTACCTCGCCCTGCACCCGGGCCAGAACCCGAAGGTGAGCAGGCAGCAGAACCCGGACCCTCATGGAAGCGTCTGCACCTCGACCGAGAGCACTGCCGGAAGGTCGCGCACGATCGGGGCCCAGCTGTCGCCCGCGTCCGCCGAGACGTACACCTGCCCGCCCGTCGTGCCGAAGTAAATGCCGCAGTCGTCGAGTGAATCGACAGCCATCGCGTCCCGCAGGACGTTAACGTAGCAGTTCTCCTGCGGCAGTCCCCTGGTCAGCGGCTCCCATTCGTTGCCGCCTGAGCGGCTGCGGTAGACGCGCAGCTTGCCCTCCAGAGGAAAGTGCTCGCCGTCGCTCTTGATGGGAACCACGTAGATCGTCTCCGGCTCGTGCGCGTGGACATCGATCGCGAAGCCGAAGTCGGTGGGAAGGTTTCCGCTCACCTCGGTCCAGTTGTCGCCCGCGTCGTCGGAGCGCATGACGTCCCAGTGCTTCTGCATGAACAGCACGCCCGGCCGCGAGGGATGCATGGCGATGTGGTGGACGCAGTGGCCCACCTCGGCCGTCGGGTCGGGGATGAACTCCGACCGCAGGCCGCGGTTGATCGGTTTCCACGTCTCACCGCCGTCATCGGTCCGGAACGCTCCCGCGGCCGAGATGGCGATGTACATCCGCTTCGGGTCCTTCGGATCCAGCAGGATCGTGTGCAGGCACATCCCTCCCGCGCCCGGCTGCCAGTGCGGACCGGAACCATGACGGCGCAGTGCCGGCAGCTCCTGCCAACTATTGCCCGCGTCGGCCGAGCGGAACAGAGCAGCGTCCTCGACGCCCGCATACACCGTCTCCGGATCGGTCAGCGAGGGCTCGATGTGCCAGGCCCGCTTGAACTCCCACGGATGCGGCGTGCCGTCGTACCACTGATGCGTCCCGGCCTCGCCGTCGTAGGCAAACTTGTTGCCCACCGGATTCCAGGTCGCGCCGCCGTCGTCGGAGCGCTGCACCACCTGGCCGAACCATCCGCTGGTCTGCGAAGCATAGATGCGATTGGGATCTGCCGGAGAGCCCTTCATGTGGTAGATCTCCCAGCCGGCGAAGTGAGGTCCATCAACCGTCCAGCTCTCTCGTTTGCCGTCGGAGGTGAGAACGAACGCCCCTTTGCGGGTCCCCACCAGAACTCGAACCTTGCTCATCGTTGCAGCTCCTTCGGGTGTAGTCTCTGCCGGGGCCTGGAGGGCTTACTGGGTGGAGGCCCGTACCACAAGCCGGGGCGCAACAAGAATACTCTTCGGAGGCTGCTCCGGGTTGGCCACCAGCTCGAGCGCGAGCTCACCGGCCAGCCGCCCCAGCTCCGCCGTGCCGTGATCGATCGAGCTCAGCGGGATTCGGAGATAGTCGTTGTATGGCATATTGCCGCAGCCGATGATGGCGATATCTTCCGGAACTCGCAGCCCGGCCGCAATCGTCGCTTCGATCGCGCCGATCGCCGTCATGTCGTTGTAGCAGAAGACCGCATCGGGACGTTCTTTCAGAGCCAGCAGCTTCTGCATTGCGTCATAGCCGATTTTGTCGCCGCGCTCCTCCATGTGGGCGTCGCACACGATCACATAGTCATCGGGGACGGGCGATGGATGTTCGGCCATGGCATTGCGGAATCCTCGCAGGCGATCGTAGGAGGGGCTGGTATTGCGTCCCGCGATGTGCGCGATGCGACTGCGCCCTGTCCCAAGCAGGTGGTTGGTGGCCATCTCTCCGACCTTCACGTCGTCGGAGCCGACGAAGTGCGCGACCAGGTGAGGGAAGTTGCGGTCGAAGAGAAGGTAAGGCGTCCGCTCGTCCCCCAGCTCATAGAAGTTCCGCAGGTTCGGCTGGCACGAAGCGATCAGCAGGACGTCGATCCCGCGCCGCAGCAGCGTTCGGATCTCCTGCCGCTCGATCTCCGGATCCTCCTCCGAGGAGGCAAGGATGACGGCCCGGTTGCTCGGGCGCAGAACGCCGCTCAGCGACTTGGCGAACTCGGCGAAGAAGGGATGCACGAGATCGGGAACTACCAGCCCGACGGTGTAGGTCTTTCCGCTGGCCAGACCGCGCGCCAGCATGTTGGGCTGATAGTTCAGCTCCTTCATGCGCTTCAGCACGCGCTTGCGGGTCTCTTCGCCGATGTCGCTGTTGCCTCGGAGAACCTTCGAGACCGTAACGACCGACACACCAAGGTCACGTGCAATGTCTTTCAGCCTGACTGCCATAACAGCACCATCCTACAGGGAATCGCAGGATTCGAAGCAATCCCGATTGCTAAAGGAGGGCTAGGAGAACCGGGTTCTTCGCCCAAGTGTCCAGCTTCCTGCTACCAGACTGATGGCCAGCACCACGCCCAGCCCTGCAACCCAGCGCATGTCCATTGCCAGCGGAGGAACGATGGCCTTCGCACCCAGCCATATAAAGACGCCGGTGGCGGCAGCGACGATGGCATAGTCCCACCAGCGCTTGCGTTCGCTGCGGCCGCCGAACTCGTCACCAGCCTGCGCGGCCAGGGTGCGGTTGTAGTCCAGGCCGTAGCGGTCGCACTCGCGCAGCACGGCTTCGTTGTTCGAGGTCTGCTCGCGCGCGGAGGCGACTGCGGTGCCAATCGCCAGCGCGCCGAGGATCATGATCAGGGAACCGGCGATCACCAGCAGGCGATGCTTCGTGTCCGCCCCGGCAAGCTCGCCGAAGACGAGCGCGCCCCAGGCCAGGCCCCAGAGCTGGTTGGTGTTCGAGAGCGGGATGCCGCGGCCGATGCCGAGGTACTTCGCTGCGAACTGCTGGAACAGGTCGCCGATGACCCAGACGAATCCTCCCAGGAAGAGCCAGAAGACTAGCCCCGGCTGGTGGAGGAGAGCGAACGAGGGCGAGTGGAGGCCGCCGTCGAGGGCGAGCGTCAGGCCGAAGACCGTTCCCAGCTCGCCGAGGGTAAAGGCGGTGACGAAGGAGAGCGGGTTCATGCCGCTGATGTAGGCCTTCCGATAGGGAACGTACATGGTTCCCCACATCAGGCTCGCGCCCGCGGCGGCGAGGATGCCGCGCACGGCATGCTGGCCGGCAGCGGTCTGTCCGTGAATGGTGCTGAAGCCGAGCATGACCGCCGCGACGATGATGGCGACCGTTCCCAGGACGACCTTGCTGATGTTTCCGGCGTTGGCGCCCTGAAGCTCCTTGAAGAGGACGCGCCCCCAGAAGAGGCCGATCAGGGAGTTGGCGTTCCACAGCGGAAACGCAATGGCCAGGCCAACGTCACGGATGGCGAAGACGGTGAGGGTATTGGCCACCGCCCAGAGTGCCCCGGCCAGAAGCGCCCAGACGATCAGGTGCTTCTTCTCCATCAGGTCGGTGAAGACGTAACTGGTCCCTTTGAGCAGCGTGGGAAACGTCCACCGTGCCGTGAAGACGCCCGCGACCATGCATAGGGAGACGGCGAACGGCGAGAGCCCGGTGTTGACCAGCTTTGTGGGGGCCTCGGCCGCGCCCAGCCAGACGCCTGCGGTCAGTCCGCAGATGACGCCCAGCCCGTGCAGCGAAAGGCTGTGTGTCTTCGATGGTCTTGACGATTTTTCGGCTACGTCTGCCACCTGTTTCTCCTTAGGGGTGCTAATGGAGCACCACCAGCAGGATGATCCCCGCCAGCAGAACGAAGAACGGGATGAGGAAGTGGCTGTCGGTGACGATGGTCCTTGCGGAACGAGCGAAACTCATGCGGTCTGTCTTCTCCGTACTTCATGTACTTAGCTCTATGCGTAAGCGGTTACGCACGGGCTAAACCCTACCGGGCGCCTCCGGCGCTGTCAACCGCGATCCGGATCTCTGCTTCCAGCATCCCACAAAAAATCTTCATAACCGCAACCCTCTTTCCCTGTCTAATGCGCTGAATGGAAGGAAACGACCATGCAATCGTCCGGGCGGTACTGGCCGGAGACAAAGACGCCTATGGCGCGCTTGTGACTCGTCACAGCCAGAACGTCTTCCGTGTTGCCTTCCGAATTACCGGCGACGAGGCCGATGCCGATGAGGTGGTGCAGGAGGCCTTTCTCCGCGGCTACCAGCGGCTTGAAGGCTTCGAGTTGCGGTCGGAGTTCGGAACCTGGATCTATCGCATTGCCGTGAACTGCGCACTCAATATGATCAACAAACGCAAAGTCGAAGCAACGTACCAGATCGGGGAAGAGACGGACCCTTTGCAGCAGCAGGTGCAGGTGGCTGACAGCTCGGCCGGTCCTGAGCGGACGCTGCTGAGCCGCGAGATCGAGTCTCTTCAAACCGAGGCCATGAAGCACCTGACTGCGACCGAGCGCACCGCCTTCATCCTGCGCCATATGGAAGACCGATCCACCACAGAGATCGCCGCGGCGCTCGAGATTGCTCCTAATGCCGCGAAACAGGCTGTCTTTCGCGCGGTGCAAAAGCTGCGCCGCAGCCTCGCTCCACTTCGGGTGAACCCATGAAACATCTGAACGAAGAAGAACTGATCGACTACTACTATGGCGAGTCCTCGTCGCCTGCTGCCATCGGCGATCATCTGCGCGAATGCGGGGAGTGCTCCGAGAGCTACGTCGCTCTCGAGCGCGATCTTGCGGAGATCAAGCCGCTCCCTGTTCCGCAGCGTGATGCAGCTTACGGGGCGCAGGTTTGGGATGCAATTCGCAGCTCGGTTGCCGTCAAAGAGGCTCCGCAGAAGAAGCTTCGCTTTGGATGGCTGAGCCTGCACCCGATGGGCAGCCTTGCAGCCGTCGCGACCGCTTGCCTCCTCATTGCGGCGTCCTTTTTTGCCGGCCGTCAGTGGGAACATCGCAACGCGCCTCCTGTGGCGGTGAACAACGGCGGCGGCGAACAGGGCAGAGAGCGTGTGGTGCTGCTGGTCCTTGGCGACCATCTTGACCGCTCCGAACGACTGCTGGTGGAGCTGAAGCATGCGGATCCCTCGACCGAGGCTCCTCTGCAGGCCGAGGCGCGCGATCTGCTCTCGGCCAATCGCCTGTATCGCGAGAGCGTGAAGCAGACAGGAGATCCTGTGCTGGCCGCTGCGCTCGACCACCTGGGGCGTGTGCTGACGGAGGTCGCTAACGAACCCGCCGGCCTCTCGCAGGCGCGGCTCGATGAGCTGCAAAAAGAGATGAACACCGACGGCCTGCTCTTCGAGGTCCGCGTCCTTCGCTCCCGGGTGCAGGAGGATGTGGAACCGAAGTCTGGCACGTCGTCAGCAACGAAAGGAGTATCCATCTAATGAAAGCCAATTTTCTTCTTCCTGTAGCACTGTTTGCGTCTCTGCTTTCCGCACCCGCGATTGCCTTTGCGCTTCAGCCGGTTGCCTCTGGAGTGCATCTGGTCGAATTCGTTGAGACCGATGACCAGAACAATCCTTACGCCGAAGGCACGCGAGCCATCAATGAAGGACGTTGGGCGGATGCGGGAGCGATCTTTTCGAAGCTTGCAAACCAGCATGCAGACCGCGCCGACGCCGCGCTCTACTGGAAGGCGTATGCCGAGAACAAGGAGGGCCAACAGGGCCGGGCGCTCGAGACTTGCGCGAACCTTGGCAAGACCTTCCCTAAGAGCCACTGGATTACCGAATGCGATGCTTTGCGGATCGAGATTCGCGGCGCAAGCGGCGATCCCGTTGCACCTCAGTCCACCTCGGACGACGACCTGAAGATGCTGGCACTGAATGCGCTGATGCAGCAGGATGAAGGGCGCGCCATGCCAATCGTTCAGCAGATTCTCAACCGCCCAGGATCCGACAAGCTCAAGGAGAAGGCACTCTTCGTGCTGGCGAACAGCAATACTCCGGAGGCACAGAATGCGATTGGCCAGATTGCACGAGGACAATCGAATCCGCAGCTTCAGATCAGGGCGATTCGCATGTATGCGGCCATCAAAGGCAAACAGTCGGCTCCGGTGCTTGCCGATGTCTATCAGCATTCTGCGGACGAGGCCGTGAAGCGCGCCATCCTTCAGTCATATCTTGTCACCGGTTCACCGGACAAACTTCTCGAGGCTGCGCGCAGCGAACAGAATGCAGCGCTGTCCAAGACTGCGGTCCAGACGCTTGGAGCTATGGGCGCTGTCTCGGGGCTCTCCCAGCTCTATCACGATACGAAGGATGCGCAGGTGAAGTCCGCCATTATCGGCTCGCTGGTGGCTGCGGGGTCGAAGGGAGCCGAGGTTCTGAGCGAAATTGCGAAGACCGAGCAGGACCCCGAGCTGCGCCGCAAGGCGATCCGCAATCTTGGGGTGAGCGGAGGAGCTTCGGCCGGTCCGGCGCTGATGGCTGCCTACCAGGGCAGCCCGGATGTTGAATCGAAGAAGGCTGCGCTCGACGGCCTCTTCATCTCTGGTGACGCGCATGATCTCGTCGCGCTTGCGCGCGCGGAGAAGAACCCCGATCTCAAGCAGGCCATCGTCTCCAAGCTGAGCATTATGCAAAGCAAGGAAGCCACCGACTACATGATGGAGATCCTCAACAAGTAGCAGCGTCCCCATAAAGGAGGGTACGTCCCGTGAATAGCCATCTTGCCATAGCCCTTATTCTCAGTGCGTCTGCTATTGCCTTCTCCGGGCAGCAGCCACGGGTCTCCGACACGCAGCTCAACACCGAGGCCGTGGGCCCGGGACTGTCCGCGACGGTGACGCGATTTCAGCGCTCCAACCAGCAGTTATGGGTTGGATATGAGGTGCCGTCTCTTCCACGAAACCATTCGTCTTCATGTAGCGATTCAGATGGCTCCTCGTCTGACGATGGATGCTGCGGTGAAGTTCGACTTGAGGGCTCACGAGACGGCGTGACGGAGACGACGCAGAAGACGGAGCCGGGGAAGATGTACGTCCTGCTGCGTTTTGACCACGGCGCTGTCACAAAAGTCCGGCCTGTTAACGCCGGCTGTCGCCTGAACGCTGGCGGTGTTCCCTTCACGTGGCTGACGGGCGTGCAGCAGGAGGACAGCCTGCGCTTCCTCAGTCAGCTCGTGGGCCAGGATGCGACGGAGAACCCCGTGCTCAATGGCGCACTGGCTGCGATTGCGATGCACGCTGCTCCTGCAGCCACCGACGAGTTGGCTAAGTTAGCCTCGTCGCCAAACTCGGCGCACCTGCGCGAGAAGGCTGCATTCTGGCTGGGGGCGGAACGCGGGCATGATGGCCTGCTGGCTCTCGAGAAGCTGGTTCACAGCGAGCAGGATCCGCATCTGCGCGAGAAGCTCGCTTTCGACTTTTCCATCAACCATGATCCAGCTGCGACGGACGATCTGCTTGCACTTGCGAAGTCCGACAGTGAACCGAGGGTTCGCAGCCAGGCGATCTTCTGGCTTGCGCAAAAGGCGGGGAAGAAGGCGACGGCAGCCATCACGAACGCCATCGAGAACGATCCTGAACAGCAGGTGAAGAAGAAAGCGGTCTTCGCACTGAGCCAGCTGCCGAAGGACGAAGGGGTTCCGCAGCTGATCCATGTGGCCCAGACGAACACTAACCCCGCTGTGCGCAAGGACGCAATCTTCTGGCTGGGGCAGTCCGGCGACTCCCGGGCGCTGGCGTATCTCGAGTCGGTGCTCAAGCATTAGGCTCCTTCAGCCTTGATTGCAGGCCACATCTTTCGCCCTCCCACGCGGAGGGCGAAATTGCGTTAGACTCCCTCTGTCCAGCTTTACCGCTAAACTTGAAGCAACGCCGAAAGCCCCACAAGGAGTCGTGTCCGTTGATCGTTCGTTTCCGCCTTCCCGCACTGTGTCCTCGAGTAAAAACACTTGCACTCTTCCTGTTCTTCTTTCTGGCTCCGTCGCTTCTGCTGGCCCAGTCGGAGAAGGAGGTCACCGACATTCTGCACACGCTCTCGCCGCAGTCGCAGAAGACGATTGAGCGTCTTGGAACATTTGACAATCTGCCGGCTGATGAATGGCGCTATCACATCGGCGATCTGGCGCATGGGGAAGACCCCGCACTCAATGACTCCTCCTGGCCCGAGGCGAAACCACACAGCAAGGCCCCGAATGAGGCCGTCTGGTATCGCCGCCTGATTGAGGTTCCGAAGACGCTTAACGGCTACGACCTTACCGGCTCGCGCATCTGGTTCCAGTTCCGCGCCAACGCCAATGGACCTATCCCGGAGATCATTTACTTCAACGGCCGCCGGGTAGCTCTCGGCGACGACCTTGAACCCATCGTCCTCTTCGATCAGGCGAAGCCCGGCGACAAGATCCTGGTCGCGGTGAAGCTGCTGCAGACGGTCGATACCAAGAACTTCGCCTCCGTTTCCACGCGGATTGAGTTTGCGCAGGGACGGCCGAATCCCTCGGATCTGCGGCTGGAGTTTCTTTCGACCGCCGTGCTTCTTCCTTCGCTTTCCAAGGATCCGAAGCAGGGTCTGGCCACACTCGAGCAGTCGATTGCAGCTGTTGATCTGGCTGCGCTCGATGGCAACAATCAGCCGAAGTTCGACTCTTCGCTCGACGCAGCTCGCCGGAAGCTGAAGACGCTCAAACCGACTCTGCAGCAGGCGACGATTCACCTTACGGGCAACTCGCACATCGACGCGGCATGGCTGTGGCCCGTCTCAGAGACTGTTGACGTCGTGAAGCGTACCTTCTCGACCGCGCTGCAGTTGATGAACGAGTATCCCGACTACACCTACACGCAGTCGGCGGCCGCCTATAACGAGTGGATTGCGACGAAGTATCCGGAGATCAACAACGAGATCAAGAAGCGCATCAAGGAAGGTCGCTGGGAGATCGTCGGCGGCATGTGGGTGGAACCGGATCTCAACATGCCCGATGGGGAATCGCAGGTGCGCTCGTTGCTGGTTGGCAAGCGTTGGTTCCAGAAGGAGTATGGCGTCGATGTGCGCATCGGCTGGAATCCAGACTCCTTTGGCTACAACTGGCAGCTGCCGCAGATCTACAAGCGGTCGGGCATGGACTACTTTGTCACTCAGAAGATGACGTGGAACGATACCAATCAGCTTCCATTCAAGCTCTTCTGGTGGCAGTCGCCGGACGGGTCGAAGGTGCTGACTTACTTCCCGCACGACTACGCTAACAGGAATCTGAATCCTGTACGCCTCTCCGCAGACCTTGCCGTCGCGCGACAACGCGCTCCGGGCATGGAGGAGATGATGGATCTCTACGGCGTGGGCGATCACGGCGGCGGTCCGACGCGCGCCATGCTCGACGAAGGGACGCACTGGGCGAAGGACAGCATGATCGTACCCAAGCTGCAGTTTGGCACGGCGCAGAGTTACTTCAACGATGTGGAGCAGAAGCTGTCCAGTGATTCGACGGTATGGGACTACGCCTCGATTGCCAAAGGCTATAAGGCGCCTACGCCGGAG
>DATHJA010000024.1:0-3380 GCA_035316475.1 Edaphobacter sp.
TCACGGTGCCGTTCGAGCATCACATCAAAGCCAGCTATGCCATGGCGGTCGGCTACACCATCATGGTGCTCAGCTTCCTGATCGTCTTCGTCGGCGTCAAGCATTACCGCGACACTGAGTGCGGTGGCTCGATTACCTTTGGCCGCGCATTCGCCGCCGGTGCGCTGATGATGCTCATATCCTGCATCTGCTACGTGGCCATGTGGGAAGCCTTGTCGGCCACCGTGGAAAAGAACTTCGCGCACGACTACACCGCCAGCATGGTGAAACGGGCACAGAACTCCGGCCTTCAGGGCGCCGCCCTCGAGGCAAAGATCGCGGAGGCTCACAAGTTCGAAGCCATGTACTCGAACCCGCTTTACCGCATGTCCATGACCCTGCTGGAACCCCTGCCCGTCGGTATCGTGATGGCTCTGGTCACCGCGGGCATCCTGCGCCGCAAGCCCGAAGACAGCATGCCAGGCACCGCGAGTCCAGCAGCCCTGGAGAGAACCAGCTGACGTCCGCCGACGACGGCACTGTGTGGCCGTGGGCCATTTTTTGCGTCTGAAGGCTTTTCATCGCTGTACGCTACAATCTCGTTCACTATGAACAATTCACCTTCGAAGCGTGCATTGCTCGTGGCGCTCGTGCTTTCAATCTCCGCGCACTCGCCCGCCCAAAAGGCCACACACACTCTTCCAGTCGGAAGCGCCATCGACGCAGAGGTGAAGCAGGTGATGGCTCGCACGCACGCGAACGGTCTCGCTATCGCTCTAATCGATCATGGCAAGGTTGGCTATGTGCAGGCCTACGGTATCCGCAACGCCAAAGGGGAACCGCTCACCCCGGACACGGTGATGTACGGAGCCTCGCTTACCAAGATGGTCTTCAGCTATCACGTGCTGCAACTGGTCGATCAGGGCAAACTCAAACTCGATACGCCGGTCAAAGACGATCTTGAAAAACCACTGATCGAATACGGCTCCCACTCCGACGATAAGTTTCTCGGCAAGTATGGGCCATATACCGATCTCGCCGACGATCCGCGCTGGCAGAAGATCACGCCGCGCATGGCCCTCACCCACTCGACCGGCTTCAACAACTTCTGGTTTATTGAACCTGGTCAGAAGTTGCGAATTCACTTCGATCCAGGCACCCAGTTTAGCTACTCCGGCGAAGGTCTCAGTCTGCTGCAGTTCGCTATCGAGCACGGCAAGCAGTCGCAGGGTCTCGGCGTTGACATGGACGATCTGACCGCGGCGACTTTCAGCCGTCTTGGCATGACGCGCACGCGCCTGATGTGGCGGCCCGACTTCGCTCCCAACCTTGCAGATGGTTGGAACGATAAGGGCCAGCCGTTACCGCATGATGAGCGCAGCAAGGTACGCGTCGCAGGATCGATGGACACTACTATCACCGACCTGCCGAAGTTTGTCGCCGCGCTCGTGCATGGTGATGGATTGAGCAAGGCTTCACGTGCAGAGATGACCAGGCGGCAACTGCACCTCACCACAGCGCACCAGTTCCCGAACTTTGGACCAACACTTCCAGTGAACGAGCAGCATAACGATCTCTATGCGGGATTGGGCGTTGTGGTCTTCGATGGTCCGCAGGGGCACGGCTTCTTCAAAGGTGGACACAACGAGCAGACAGCGAATACCGTCGTCTGTCTTGAGAAGAGCCAGCGCTGCATCGTGATTCTCTCCAATGATGTGCGCGCTGAGGCGGCCTTCGCAGATCTCGTGAAGTTCATCCTCGGCGATACAGGCGTGCCCTACGACTGGGAGTACGGAGACTACGCCGGAAAATCCTAGAATCTCGTCTTCGCTCGTACAAAGTCGAATCCGCTCTCTACCCCTGAAGCTTCCTTCTGTATGAAATAACTCAAGGCAAAGCCCTACACTATTCCTCGAATCGTTTTCCAGAAGGAAGTGCCATGCCGCTAGACCCGCAAAAGATACAGTTTCTCACCCTGGTAGCCTTGTTTGCCCTGCTCTATGCCGGCCGGCTCGTGAAAGGAGCTCCGAAAGAGACCCCCGAAGGTCTTGCCTTCCCATTAAAACCCCTCGTTCTATGGAGCAGGCTCATCATCGTTCCGCTGTACTTGGCTCTGCTGGTGTGGCCACTCCTGGCAACGCACAGACCCATCCCCTTCTGGTTTCCCCTGTTGCTGATCGCCCTGCTCGGCCTGATTCTCTACCAGATGCCCGGGACCATCCTCTTTACGCCCACCGATCTGGTACAGCGCTTCTGGCTGCGCAAGGACAAGTCCATGCGCTACGACGAGGTCATGGGAGCCCAGATCATCGGAGCCGGGCGGATGACCCGCGTCCTCGGCGACAACCGGGTCAACATCACCCACACCTGGAACCACAGTGCCGCAGACCAGTTCCGTAAGGAGCTCGAGCGCCGCACCGGAAAACGCGTCCTGCGTTAGGGCGCTGGAGAGTGGTTCGCAGGGATGTAGTTCTCCAAGGCTGCGCCATTCGTAACTGCTAAGCAGCCTTCTTCCTGCGACCCGCCTTCTTGCTCGTAGCTTTTCGTGGCTTTCTGCCCTCGGCAAGGCTGCTCCGCAGCGCATCCATAATGTTGACCACTTTGGGTGAAGCTGGTTCGGGCTCAGGTTCCGGGAGCGACTTACCTTTACGCTTCGCCGCGATCAGCTTTTTGACGGCGGCTTCGTAGTCATTCTTGTATGCGGAAAGATCGAACTTCGAAGTCTTGCTCTTGATCAGCTGCTTCGCCAGAGAGAGCTCGTCGGAATCTACACTGGGCTCTTTAAAGCCTGATAGCGCCGATTTGGGATCGCGAAGTTCATCCTCGTAGCGCAGCAAATAGAGCATCAGACCCTTCTGCTTTGGATCGAGCGGAGCGCCAAGCGCAACCAGGTGCTCGCGGCCGCTAAAGGCAATCTCACCAATTCCCATGGTTTGAGTCTCAGCAAGGGCTTTGCGCAAAATGCCCACGGCCTTCGCTTGGACATCGTCCTTGGGTGCCACGAAGTACGGACGTTCGTATAGTCCGGACGAGATCTCGTCCGCGTCGACGAACTGCCGGATCTGCATGGTCGTAGCCGTCGGAATGCGAAGTGCCTTCAACTCTTCAGGATCGATCTCGATGTATTTGTTCTTTGCATATTCGTAGCCTTTCACCACGTCGCGCTTTTCGACCTCTCCGCCCTCGTCGACGTTTTGATGGTGTATTCGCTTGTGGGTCTTGCGATCGATCTGATGGAACTCAACTGCCCGGCCAGGATTAGAAGCGGGGAAGATTTTAACCGCTATGGATATCAGCGAGATCTGAATCGATCCGGACCATGTGGGTCGCGTGGCCATTGCATACCCCTCCTAAAGAAGGCATCGTAAATTACGATGCTGGAGACCCTGTTCGCGCAGTAC
>DATHJA010000025.1:0-2863 GCA_035316475.1 Edaphobacter sp.
CCGCCAAGCCGACCGTCCACAGCGAAAATTCGCGAAAGGAGGAACCAACTAACCTCCCCATTTTAAGATATAGCGCGCCCCGGGGCTTGCGGCAAGCCCCGGATCATGCCGTAGAGTCGCTCGAGTCGGCCAGGCTCAAAGTCCGAAGCTGGAAACCTATGGAAATGAGAGGCACTCAATGACCGAGCATGCGGTAGTGATCGCTGGAGGGGGTCCCACGGGGATGATGTTGGCGGGTGAGTTGACGTTGGCGGGCGTCGACGTTGCCGTTGTCGAGCAGCGCGCGAGCGCGGAGCTCGTCGGCTCTCGCGCGGGCGGTCTGCACGCCCGCACCATCGAGGTTCTCGATCAGCGCGGGATCGCCGATCGCTTTCTCGCGGAGGGCAAGGCGATGCAGACCGCGGGATTCGCTCACATCTCGCTCGACATGAGCGATGTTCCGACCCGGTACAACCACGGGCTCGCTCTCTGGCAGAAGCACTTCGAACGCATCCTGGCAGGCTGGATCGAAGAGCTGGCCATACCGGTCTATCGCGGACGCGAGGTGACGGGCTTCGCGCAGGACTCGACCGGCGTCGACGTCGACGTCACGTTGTCCGACGGTCAGTCGCTGCGGGCCCAATATCTCGTCGGGTGCGACGGCGGACGCAGCGTGGTCCGTAAAACAGCAGGCATCGCATTCCCCGGATGGGATGCGACGGTCAGCCACATGCTCGCCGAGGTCGAGCTGGCCGAGGAGCCGGAGTGGGGAATGCGCTACGACGCCGTCGGTCTGCACGCCCTGAGCAAGCTGGATGAGGGGGGCCTGGTGCGAGCTTTCGTGACTGAGAAAGAGCTCGGCCGCACCGGCGAGCCGACCCTTCGCGATCTCAGCGAAGGGCTCATCTCGGTTTATGGGAAGGACTATGGGGTCCACAGTCCGGTCTGGATCACACGGTTCAACGACGCGGCGCGTCAGGCGGAGACCTACCGCAAGGGGCGGGTCTTGCTGGCAGGCGACGCCGCGCATGTGCATTACCCGGCGGGCGGACAGGGCCTCAATCTCGGCGTTCAGGATGCGGTGAATCTGGGATGGAAGCTGGCCCAGGTGATCAAGAGGACGTCGCCCGAAAGCCTGTTAGACACCTATCAGGCCGAGCGCCATCCTGTTGCCGCGAAGGTGCTGCAGAACACGCTGGCGCAGGTCGCCCTTATGCGACGAGACGATCGCTCCAGGGCCGCGTGGGAGGTCGTGTCCGAGCTCCTCAAGATGGACGAGCCGCGCAAACAGTACGCCGCCATGATGACCGGCCTGAGTATTCGGTACGACCTGGGGGAGGGACACCCTCTGCTCGGTCGCCGCATGCCCGATCTCGACCTGATTACCGCCGACGGCCCGCGTCGGGTCTTCACCCTGCTGCACGATGCCCGGCCGGTGCTTCTCAACCTCGGTGAGCCCGGCGGCTTCGACATCACTCCGTGGGCGGATCGGGTTCAGCTGATCGATGCCGGGTACATTGGTCCGTGGGAGCTTCCGGCGATCGGGGCAGTTACGCCTCCGATCGCCTTGCTCATTCGACCCGACGGATACGTGGCCTGGGTGGGAGACCTGAACCAGGTGGGTCTCGCTGAGGCGCTAACCAGTTGGTTCGGGCTGGCTGCTGCATAGTGCTCAGTTCTGCGGGGAGACCTAGTGGTCTCCCCGCAGAACGTCTCACGATCCTCTAGCCCAACTTGTAGAAGCGAGCCGCGTTGTTATAAAAGATATCCCGTTTTTCTTCAGGGCTAAGGAATGGCGCGGAGTTGACTGCATCCACGGCCATCGCGATTCCTTCAGGCCAGTACATCTGATCGGTGCCGAACATCAGGCGTTTGCCGAAGCCCGGTCGCATGAGAGCGTGCAGGTAGTTGTGAAACTCCTCTCGCGGAAGCAGCCAGTCGATCGCGCCCAGGTCGGCGTTGACCTGCGGATAGTGGAAGAGGATCGAGATCGTGTCGTCGAGATAGGGCCAGCCGGCGTGCATGAGATTCAGCCGGAGTTTCGGGTAGCGGTTGAGGGTCTCTTCCACCAGCCCGGGATTCCCAAGGCGCGCACGAGCGGTACGGCAGCAGGGATCGAACGACATTCCGGGCGGCATCGTTCCGGTGTGCAAAGCGACCGGTATGTCCAGCTCTTCCGCGAGCGCCAGGTAGGGAGCGTACTTCGGGTCATCGAGGGTGAGGCCCGCATACTGCGAAGTCACTTCACCCAGGACGCGCATACGCCCTTCCGTGAAGGCGCTGCGGAGCACACTCAGTTCGGGCAGTGGCGTATCTGCAGAGCCGCGTATGCCGGCCCCTGGAATGATTCTGCCCGGATCCGCATCGTGCCAGGATGTGGCGGCGGCGAGGCGGTCGCCGTCTCCTCCACTGACAACTGCCTTGACGATATTCAGGCGTTTCATCTCCGCAAGACAGGCTGCCCTGTGAGCGGCTCCATCCTTGAGATGAATTGTCTTGCCAGTAGCGGGATTGGTTGCGGCGGGGATGGGAGCGTCGAGAGGATAGGCGTGCAGATGGACGTCGATGATTGGAAGTTTCTGCGGCGTCTCCGCGAAGGTTGAAGGAATAAGGCCGATTGCCGCAGAACTCGAGCCCAGCTTCAGGAATCGCCGTCTGTCAAGGATCACCGTTGATCACCTTTGCTCTATTGGGCATACGCATCCCTTGTGGCGATGCGTCCCTGGTATGGCGTGTAGTCGATACTTTATCAGCGGCCGCCTGCGCTACTCCTGACCGATGGCGAGAAAACCTATGGATGTGTGACGAGCTTCCGGCCATAGGTGAGATTGGTGAAATAAAAAATGAACGGTTTTGCTGTGAGGCTGGTCTTAGAGGGTGAGAG
>DATHJA010000026.1:0-6161 GCA_035316475.1 Edaphobacter sp.
CCCATCGGCTCCTCCTACGCTCTAGTCGGACAACGCCCCTTCCGCCGTCCGCCGCAGACCGGCTTCTTCGCTGCGCAGTACACCACGACGAAGTTCTCCGCTGCACTCAAAGGAGCCTTCGCCAGCCGGTCGGACGACTCCACCTTTCTCTCTTTCGCCGATGTGAACGGAGACAACACCCTGTTGCTTCCCAACCGCAACCTCGACTATGGCTTCGCCAAGCTCGACGCCTACGGAACCTATACGCCGGGCCGGAAGATCACTCTCTTCGCCGAGCTGGGCAATCTTCTCTCCCAGCAGCACATTGGCCCCATCGGCTACCCCTCGCTTCCGTTTACCTTCCGCACAGGACTCAAGGTACGGCTGGGAAGAGACTAGGGTTTGAAAGAGTGTGTTTTGCTTAAGGGCACGGCTTCAGCCGTGCCATAACCGATTCGTTTTTCCGTGCGGCTTCAGCCGCTGAGGTCTGCTTTTTGGGGATACCGTGCCCATCGCCAAGCCTGTCAATCCCTGATCCCCTCTATCTCAAACAAACCAGATCAGATCCAAAGTGCCGATCAGTTTCTTCGGTTCGGCTAAAATAGAACCAGAAGGAAAGCCCCGGACCACAGCGTCCGGGGCTTTCCTGTTAACCCAGAGCCGAAGAGGAAGTCTCCACCGAGGTCCGGACCTAAGTCAATTTTTTTGAAGACTTTGCGCAAAAAAGTATGGGGGAGGGAATGAGTCGGCAACACCGCCGGGAACGTCTAATCCACAGGAAAGGACAGGACCCATGACCAACCGTAAGCTTCTTCTTGCGACTGCACTTTTTGTTTCACCCCTCCTCTACGCTCAGGAGGGATTAGTGCCAACCCAGACCATCGTCACGGTCGACTCCAAGGCTCCCCAGCCGCTTACCGCTCAGAATCTCACGGTGAAGGTCAACAACCATAAGACCGACCTCACCAATGTCGTTCCGGTAAAGCCGAACGGCACCCAGGTCGCTCTGCTCATCGACGACGGCCTGCGAACCTCCGTCGGCCGCCAGCTCCAAGATATCCAGGGTTTCATCAAATCGCTTCCGCAGGGAACCGAGATCTTCATCGGCTACATGCAGAACGGGCGCGTCGTCCCCCAGCAGCCCTTCACCACCGACATCAAGGCCGCGGCGGGAAATCTGAGGATTCCCATGGGATCGCGCGGCATAAGCGCCAGTCCTTACTTCTGCCTCTCCGACTTCGTGAAGAACTGGCCGGGCGGAGCCGAGGGGTCCAGCTCTGAAGGCACCATCCTCGCCCCCAAGGCCCGCTTTGTCATGATGCTGACCAACGGCGTCGATCCCTACAACGGCAGCGTCAGCCCCATGAACCAGAACAGCGTCTACGTCGACACCGCAATCCGCGATGCCCAGCGCGCCGGTGCGCCAATCTATTCCATCTACTACGGTGACGCAGGAATCCGCGGAGGAGCCGCCAGCTTCAGCGGGCAGAACTACCTGCAGAAGGTCGCCGACGAGACCGGCGGCCGAGCTTACTTCCAGGGCCTGGGAAACCCCGTCTCGCTGACACCCTTCCTCAACCAGTTCCGAAACTCAATCGCCGAGAGCTTCATCGCAACCTTCCCGGCGGAGGCAAAGAACAACAACCTCGTGGATCTGAAGTTCTCCACCAACCTGAAGTCCACGAAGCTGCAGGCACCCCAGAACGTCCGGCCCGGTACGCGTATCACGCCGGGCCAGCAGGCTCTCAACCAAAACTAAGGCCGGCCGCCTTGTAGATCGACGCAATGTGCTGTATATCCTTGAGGCCCTCTTCGCCGGGAGTATCCGGTGTACGGCTCTCGAGGATGCAGCGGCTGAAATGGTCGATCTGCCGGGCGAACTGCTTTGGATCGGGCTCCGGGTTCTTCTCGTCGATCTTAGTTGGTGGCGTGTTGCGGTCGCTCCTGTAGTTCGCCGTGAGGTGCAGGCCCTGGTAGCCAAACTCGTCGACCTCGAGCCAGCCCTTCGAGCCGAAGACCTTGTAGTAGCCGGGCATGGAAGCGCCGTAAGTAGTCGTGCAGCTTGCAACGGCGCCGGAGGGAAACTTCATCGTCCAGGCAAGATTCTCCTCAACACCCTGAAAACGTCCATCATTGTCGATCGTCGATGCGACAGCCGTGAAGGCGACGGGTTCCTCGCCGGTAAGGTAGCGTGTCGCGTTCAGGGAGTAGACGCCGACGTCCATCAGCGGTCCTCCGCCTCCCAGAGCACGCGTCGAACGCCACTCGTTGGGGGCGATGTTGAATCCGTTGGCGCTGTCGATCGCCTCTACCTTGCCGATGGCTCCGTCGCGGATCATCTTGATCGTCTTCAGCGTAATGGGTTCGTAGTGGAGCCGGTAGGCGATCATCAACCTGACGTTGGCGGCCTTGCAGGCGGAGACCATCTGCTCACACTCGGCGACCGAGATCGCCATCGGCTTTTCGCAGAGAACATGCTTGCCCGCCTTGGCTGAGCGGGAGGTGTACTCGGCGTGCATGCTGTTGGGCAGGCACACGATCACCGCGTCGATGGCCTTGTTGTCGCGGATGCGGTCCATGTCCTGATAGCTGTAGATGGAGCTCTTCGGTACGCCATACTGTGCGGCGATGCGCTCGGCCTTGTCGCGATGACCACTCACCAGGGCGGTGACGCTCGCGGTCGAGCTCTGCGCGATACCTCCCATGTGATGGTCGGCGATGCGGCCCAGGCCGATGACGCAGTAGCCGATCTTCCTGGACGGGCTCTGTGCAACAAGGGGAAGGGAAGACAGGCTGTGGGCGGCGAGGCCAAGGGCACTTAGCTTGGAGAATTCTCTACGGGATATCATCGCGCTCCGCGTTTCGTTTTATTCAAGATCGGTTGCGCGATAAGGATAAGGGGAGAGGAGGCAAAAGGGAAAGTCCCGATGACGTTGGGAAGGTGATACATAAGTGCTGGACTGTCTCGGCGAGACAAACAGAAAGGCCCCAGAGTAATCTCCAGGGCCTTTCGCTTTTGCGCCGAAAGGCGCGTTTCGCCGTGCGCGTAGGACTAGTACATGCCGTCCATGCCGCCGCCGTGGTTGTGTCCGCCGCCAGGGGCTTCCTTCTTCTCCGGGATCTCGGAGATCATGGCCTCGGTGGTGAGCATCAGGCCTGCGATCGAAGCCGCGTTCTGCAGAGCAGTACGCGTAACCTTGGTCGGGTCGATGACGCCAGCCTTCACCAGGTCCTCGTAGGCGCCGGTTCCGGCGTTGTAGCCGAAGTTGGGCTCCTTCGATTCGTGGATCTTGCCGATCACAACCGCACCCTCTTCGCCTGCGTTCGAGACGATCATGCGAAGCGGCTCTTCGATCGCGCGACGGATGATCGAAGCGCCGATCTTCTCATCGCCCTCGAGCGACTTGATGACCGCGTCCACTGCGGACGAAGCGCGAACCAGCGCGACGCCGCCGCCGGGGACGATGCCCTCTTCGACAGCTGCGCGGGTCGCGTGCATTGCGTCCTCGACACGGGCCTTCTTCTCCTTCATCTCGGTCTCGGTTGCAGCTCCGACCTTGATGACGGCAACGCCGCCGACCAGCTTGGCGAGACGCTCCTGCAGCTTCTCGCGGTCATAGTCCGAGGTGGTCTTGTCGATCTGCGCGCGAATCTCCTTCACGCGGCCCTCGATCTCGGCTCCCTTGCCGCCGCCATCGATGATGGTGGTGTTGTCCTTATCGATGGTGATGCGCTTGGCAGTGCCCAGGTCCTCAATCTTGACGCTCTCGAGCTTGATGCCGAGGTCCTCGGTGACGGCCTTGCCGCCGGTCAGGATCGCGATGTCCTGCAGCATCGCCTTGCGGCGATCGCCGAAGCCGGGAGCCTTGACGGCCGCGACGTTCAGCGTGCCACGCAGCTTGTTGACGACCAGGGTCGCCAGCGCTTCGCCGTCCACGTCCTCAGCGATGATGAGGAGGGGCTTGGCCGTGCGGGCGATCTGCTCGAGCAGCGGGAGCAGGTCCTTCATCGAGGAGATCTTCTTCTCGTAGATGAGGATGTAGGGGTTCTCAAGAGCAGCTTCCATGCGCTCCGCGTCGGTGACGAAGTAGGGCGAGAGGTAGCCGCGATCGAACTGCATGCCCTCGACCACCTCGAGCTGCGTCTCCATGGTGCGAGACTCTTCGACCGTGATCACGCCGTCCTTGCCGACCTTGTTCATCGCCTCGGCGATGATGGTGCCGATCTGCTCGTCCGAGTTGGCCGAGATGGTTCCCACCTGGGCGATCATGTCGCCCGAGACAGGCTTCGACAGCTGCGAGAGGGAGCCGCCCTGCACAACGCCCTGCGCGTCGCGCTTGCCGATGATGGCCTCGACGGCCTTGTCGATGCCGCGCTTCAGCGCCATCGGGTTCGCGCCGGCGGCGACAGTCTTGACGCCCTCGCGGTAGATCGCCTGCGCCAGAACGGTCGCGGTGGTGGTGCCGTCGCCGGCAACGTCGGAGGTCTTCGAAGCAACCTCGCGCACCATCTGTGCGCCCATGTTCTCAAGCGCATTGGCCAGCTCGATCTCCTTGGCAACGGTCACGCCGTCCTTGGTGATCGTCGGCGAACCGAACTTCTTCTCGATGACAACGTTGCGGCCCTTCGGGCCGAGCGTCACCTTGACTGCGTCAGCGAGCGTGTTGACGCCACGCAGGATCGCCTGACGCGAATCTTCTCCATGCAGAATCTGCTTTGCCATTGTGTTGCTCCTATGTCCCGGCGACATCGCCGGTCAGAAATTTATGAAGTTGAGCGGATTCATCCGCTGGTACATCCGTATCCGGGTCGGGAACGCGGCGCAGCCGCCTCCCGCCGTCCGCGAAGGACCTACTTGAGGATGCCGAGGACTTCTTCTTCGCGCATGATCAGGAACTCTTCGCCGTCGAGCTTGATCTCGGTGCCGGAGTACTTCCCGAAGAGGATCTGGTCGCCAGTCTTGACGTCGAGCGGGAATACCTTGCCCTCGTCGTTCGATTTGCCCTTGCCGACAGAGATCACTTCGCCCTGCTGCGGCTTTTCTTTTGCGCTGTCGGGGATGATGATGCCGCCACGGATGCTTTCGCCCTCTTCCACGCGGCGGACCAGAATGCGATCATGCAGCGGTGTAAATATCTTCGCCATTGCTTATGTCTCCTTGTTGCATTTGTTGTCCGGTGGAAACATCCATCCGGGGTGAAACCGAACATCGGCGTGGAGGCGAAATCCGCCTCGCTAGCAGATGCATGTTGTAGGAATCGCTATCGCCGTCTACCTCATGGTTCGATCTTCCCGGGGAGGCTCGCGGTCGGTTAGCACTCTATGCTTCCGATTGCTAACGATAGGGCAGGCCGAGGCCGATGTCAACTTTGCGAGATGAAATCTGAGTGAAAGTCACGCAGGTCGAAGATTGTCAACGAGATCTCATAGAGTTGGAAGGGAAAGAATCGTTTTTGCTCCTATGGTTTGAGGCGGATGGGATTTCGCCGGGATTACGGCATTGGGTGAATGCAGCGTAAAATAGCTGCCATGATGTCGTCTCGCCGCAATCTTCTGTCTGGTCTTGTCCCTGTCTGCCTTGGTGTGCTGCTGGCCTCCTCCAGTCTGCTCGCAGAGCAATCTCCCGAGCGTCACGGACGCAAGTACAAGCCGCCGCCGGATACCTCGAAGATCACCGTGCAGGTCTCCAAAAAATTCAATGGCAAGCCGGTTGTGAACGCCGCGGTGATCTTCAATCCCTTCAAGGATGGCAAGGACATCGGCAACCTGGAGGTCAAGACGGACCCGGAAGGCAAGGCGACGATCGACATTATCCCCACCGGATCACTGGTAAGGGTTCAGGTCATTGCGAACGGTTTCGCGACCTTTGCGCAGGAGTACCAGGTGGACGAATCGACGAGAGAGATCGTGGTCGAGATGTTGCGGCCTCGTGAACAGGTCTCGTCGTATATGAACAACGATGGGAAGGCTTCGAGCCGGAAGTGGGGCGTGCAAGAGCCGGCCCGGCCGAAGCCGGGAGAGCAGAAGAAGCCAGATGAGGGCACGACGCCGCAGCCACCGGCGAAGCCGGATTCGGCGCAGCCTCCAGCGCAGAGCGACTCGTCCGGCTCACAGCAGCCGGCGCCGCAGCAGTAGCCGGCCGCGCGCATGAGGCTTCTTGAGGGAAAGACTGCTCTGGTGAC
>DATHJA010000027.1:0-8267 GCA_035316475.1 Edaphobacter sp.
TGAAGGTGCCTTCACACTAGTGAAACCCTGGGGTGCTGTCAATAAAATTCTGTAAATCGCGGCTTAGTCCAGCAGGCGGGCTTCGGCGGCCGAGAGACTCATATAGATCGCACCGTGAAGCTGTGCCTGTGTTCCCAGCGAGCTCGACCGCACCTGCGGTTTTGCGAACTCGTTACGGGCCAGCAGCCTCTCGGTGCCTCTACAGAGCTCCGGGTGCGAGCCCACGCCGCCGCCCAGGATTACTACCTCCGGGTCCAGCGTCAGCGACATCTCGACGATGCAGTTCGCCAGAATCTGCGCGGCATATTGCACAATCTGTGCTGCCAGGCGATCGCCATCGACCGCCAGATCGAAGATCTCGGTTGCGCGCAGCTTTGCGAGCTCGGCTGCGTTGGCTCGTCGCTCGCGCCCCAGCAGCCGTCCCCACTCCGCCTCGATCCCCAGACCGCCGATCGCGCGCTCAGTCTGGCCGGTCGCGTAAACCTCGAGCGTCTGCCGCGGCTGTCCGCTCACTGCGGCGTAGCCAATCTCGCCGGCGCTCCAGTTGGCTCCGTGGTGAAGCCTTCCACGGAGAAAGATCCCCGCGCCTACGCCTGTCCCCAGCGCAATGAAGATGAAGTCCCCGACGCCTGAGGCCGATCCGCGCCAGTGTTCGCCGACTGCAGCCAGGTTGGTATCGTTCTCCACTGTGACCGGAATCCCGGCTTCGCGCTCCACCATCGCGCGCAGTGGAACCTGGTTCCAGTCCCGCAGGTTCGGAGCCGAGAGCACGATGCCGGAGTCGACATTCGTCACACCCGGAGCCCCCACCGTGATGTGCAGCACTTTCTTCAGAGAGGTCGAAACCTCCTGGCACATCATCTTCAGACCGTCGTGAATCAACGAGCAGACAGCCTTTGGAGCGCGCTGCTTCTCCGTGAACTGTGTTGCCCACTGCGTCACCACACGACCATTCAGATCCGCCAGAACCATTCGCAGCCGCGTGCCGCCAATGTCCACACCTGCAACGTAGCCATGATCGGCATTGAAGCGCAGCATCTCCGGAGGCCGCCCTCCGCTCGACTCTCCGTCTCCAAGATTCTCCACCAGGTCTAACGACTCCAGGTATGCCACGGCGCTTGAGACCGTCGGCGCGCTTAGCCCCGACAACCGCACCAGGTCCGCCTTCGAGCACGGACTATGCTCGCGCAGAAGCCGCAGAAGTCCGCGCGCATTCACCTGGCGAAGATGCGAGGGCCGCGAAGGCTGGACCGCTGATCCTGAGGGATATGGAACGGATGGCGTGGGTTGGATTCGCATGAGCTCGTCTGTCGAGACATCATATCCTAAATTTGTAAATAATCTTTACAAAGATGGGAGCGTCTGATATCCATCTACCAGCAAAGAAAAGATTCTCTCCTACAGAACCGGAATCACACACAAGAACATCTGTAGCAAAGAGATGTAACTCCAGGAGCGCTTCGTCCATGAAACCTGATCTTCGCCGCGGGACCATTGCCACGATCCTTACTCTCTCCTTCTCTTTGCAGGGACCAGTCGGCATGTCCCAACAGACCGAGCCTGTTCGCTATCAGTCTGCCTATGCACGTCCGCTGCCCGTCGATCGCGCCTCCGCGGGACTCTCGCAGACGCTCCAGAAGCTTCATACCCGCGCCTCTCTGGCTATGGTCACGGCGCACCCTGATGACGAAGACGGTGGCATGCTCACCTACGAGAGCCGCGGGCAGGGCGTCGATACCACGCTGCTCACACTCAACCGTGGTGAGGGTGGCCAGAACGTCATCACCGGTGACTATTGGGACCAGCTCGGGACGCTTCGCACGCAGGAACTTCTTGCCGCCGGAAACTACTATGGCGTTCATCAGTACTGGACCCGTGTCGCCGACTTCGGCTTCTCCAAGACCATCGAAGAGGCGTTGAAGACCTGGGGCGAAGAGCGCGTACTCTACGACGTGGTCCGCGCCATTCGCATCCAGCGGCCGCTCGTCGTCACCAGCGTCTTTGCAGGCAACGTCTCCGATGGGCACGGCCATCATCAGGTCTCCGGCTACATGGCGCAGCGCGTCTATGCGATGGCGGGCGACCCGAAGGTCTTTCCCGACCAGATCAAGGCGGGGCTACTTCCCTGGTCGCCACTTAAGGTCTACGCGCGCGTACCCTTCGCACGCGTCACTGAAAAGGGAATCTACGACTACGCTACCGGCCACTATGCTCCGCCCCGCTTCCGCAACTACGTAGACAACACCTGGATTGAGGGCGTTCCCTCAACGACGCTTGAGATTCCGAGCGGAGACTACAACCCCATGCTCGGCACCTCCTACTTGCAGCTCTCGCGCGAGGGACTCAACGAGCAGAAGACGCAGAACGGCGGCATCGCCGTCCCGCTTCCACGCTCCTTCTCCACGCCGTATCACTTGTATGCTTCGCGCGTCTCCGCGTCCGCGCACGAGAAGAGCTTCTTTGACGGTATTGATATCACCCTGGCTGGCATCGCCTCCTATGCTCCCAAGGGCGAGCAGGCTGCGTGGCGCGAAAAGCTCAGTGCCCTCAATGCCACGGTCGAATCGGCCATCAGCGGCTTCAACGCGGCAAATCCCACGACGATCGCTCCCACTCTCGCCAAAGGCCTTGCCCAGACCAACGCTCTGCTTGACGAGCTTGCCAGCAGCAAGCTGTCCGCCGAGGCGCGCTACAACATGGTGCACGAGCTCGCCATCAAGCAGCAGCAGTTCAACCTTGCTCTCCAGCAGGCGCTCGGTCTAGCTCTTCTTGCCAATACCAGCGAAGGTCTCCCCTCGGCCGGGCGCATGGGGCCCTTTGGGGATATCTCCACGCAGGTTCCCACGTCCCAAACAGTCGTGCCTGGCAATAAGGTTACGGTTGTGGCCCATATTGCCAATCAGGGTGCCGATCCAGTCAAGCTTTCCGCGGTCAGTATCGCATCAGAGGCTGGTCCAGGCTTTACCATCACGCCCAAGTCTTCCGACATCAGCGAGCTTGCCCCCGGCGGCACACGCGATCAGTCCTTCGATGTGATCGTTCCACGTACGGCGGAGCTCACCAAGCCCTATTTCAGCCGCCCCAGTCTTGAGCAGTCCTACTACGACATCAACGACCCCCGCTACCTCAACCTTCCTTCGCGGCCTTATCCTCTTCTTGCCACCGCTACCGTGACCTATCATGACGTGGCCATTCACCTCGCTGGCGTCGTCCAGACCGTTCACCACATCAATGGTCTGGGCCCGGTCCTGGAACCGCTTCTCATTGCGCCTGCCATCTCGCTCACCGTTACTCCTTATGCCGGTGTCGTCGCGCTCGACAGCTCTGCGCTTGAGCTTCACGTCGCACTGCACAGCTCCGTCAAAGGGCCCGCCAAAGGAACCGTCCGGCTCGATCTTCCTGCGGGGTGGAAGTCCACTCCCGAGGTTGCCAGCTTCGCCGCCATGCGCGAGGGCGAAGACCAGAACCTCACCTTCCACGTTCAACCGCAGCAGGTCCAGACGAAGCCCTACATCATCACCGCCGTCGCCGAATACAACGGAGAGAAGTTCACTCAGGGCTTTCAGACCGTTGGCTATCCCGGCCTCCGTCCCTACCCGCACTACCGGCCGTCGACCTATCGCACCACGGGAGTCGACGTAAAGACCGCGCCCAGTCTCAACATCGGCTACGTCATGGGAACCGGCGATGATGTGGCCACCTCGCTCGAGGACATCGGTATCCATCCCACAATGCTCTCTGCGGGCGAGATCGCGTCTGCTGACCTCTCCCACTACGACGCCATCATTCTCGGCATCCGCGCCTACGCAGCGCGGCCCGAGCTCAAGACCTTCAACAATCGCTTGCTCGAGTACGCCCATAACGGCGGAACCGTCATCGTTCAGTACCAAACCCAGGAGTACGACCACAACTTCGGCCCTTATCCATTGACCCTCTCCGGCGACCCGGAGAAAGTCGTCGAAGAGGACAACAAGGTCCAGATTCTCGCCCCCAATGATCCCGTCCTCAACTGGCCCAACAAGATCACCACCGCCGATTTCGACAACTGGGTCGAGGAGCGCGGGCACGGCTTTATGCGCCAGTGGGATCCCCATTACATCGCTCTGACGGAGATGCACGACACCGACCAGGATCCCCAGAAGGGTGGCCTGCTCTATGCCCGCTACGGCAAGGGAGCCTACGTCTACATGGCCTATGCGTTCTTCCGGCAGATGCCGGACGGTGTCCCCGGCTCCTTCCGCATCATGGCCAACCTCATCAGCATGGGCAAGAATCCCAGCCTTGCGCTGGGCAGGGATTCAGCTCCAGCAACCGCGGGCGCCCACTAGATTTCTCCACGGCGGTGTGGGGGGTGGCCTCCCGCACCGCTATTTTTTTGAGGAAAGGTCACTCCGGTTGTCTTCAAAGCCGGATTGAGTTCCAGCGGCGGATGCCTGGAGGGACGATCGATCCTGCTCAGGCTCTATCTGTATCTCCTCCTTCTTCACGAGGTCATCGGAGAAGAGATGGAAACCGTTCCGGCCCGCGTCCTTGACCAGATACATGGCGGCATCGGCGTTTTTGAAGAGCTCTTTCTCTCCCTCAGCATGATCGGGAAAGATGCAGGCGCCGACGCTGACGGTGATCCGGAGCTGACGATCGCCAAGGAAGATCGGCTTCGCCGCGTTCTGAATCATCTCCAGGCCGCGCTGCCGTATCTCCTCGATGCTCTTGAAGTCCGGCAGAACGACGACAAACTCGTCTCCGCCAATGCGAGCCACAGTGTCGGTCTCGCATACCGTAGAGGCCAGCCTCTCCCCGATGGCGATCAGCAGGGCATCGCCATCGGCATGACCCAGGGAGTCGTTGATCTGCTTGAAGTGATCGACGTCGAGCACAAAGAGAGCGACCCTGTGGTGATACCGCTGGGCCTGTAGGATTGCCTGGTACAGGCGGTCCTGCAGCAGGGTGCGGTTGGCCAGGCCGGTCAGCTGGTCGTAGTGAGCCAGGTACTGGACGTGGTCCGCCAGGCGCCTGCGCTCGGTGACGTCGCGGCTGGTGATCGCAATTCCGTTGCCCAGCCTGACGACCTGGACGTTCAGCCAGGTGGACCTGATCATCTCGTCATCGAGGAAGACCTCGCAGGTAAATGGGATTCCGGTGCGAACGACCTCCCGGTATTGTTCGATGAGTCCGGAGGTGATCATGAAAGGGCGAACCTCGGTGAGGACCCTGCCGATCAGGCTTTCGCGCGATACCTGCAGCCTGCGCTCGGCGTTCGGATTGATGTAACTGAAGCGGAAGTCCACGATCTGGCCGGAGGCATCGGGGACGCCATCGAAGATATAGAAGTCGTCGAGGCTGCTCTCCATCGCCGCAAGGAAGCGGTCGTGCTCCTTCTGCGCGAGGTCTGCGCTGTCTTTGACGCCGCGCAGGCGCGGCAAGATGGCGGCGGCGGCCACGCCGACTACGGCGGAACTAAGCAGTTGAATCCACTCCAGGCGGTGCGGATGCTCCTGGATCAGGCTGGCAGCGAATCGCTCGATCGAAAAGAAAAGGACGAAGAGAAACAGGACATAGCGGGTAAAGACCAGCGAAAGATCCTTACTGCGCGAGTTCGCAATCTGCCACAGCCAGACCAGCCCGGCGACAGAGAGCAGCGTCCAGGCAAAAAGGTTCATGACGAACCGGAGGTGGAAGCCGTTTCGCAGCGTCTCCAGCGGCCGGTCGAGAGGATAGAAGAGCAGGAACAGGGCCGTGAGGAAGAAAGGGAGACAGGCCAGTATTCGTTGCAGTCGTGCGGAGTCTGGCGTGATCTTTCTCATGGAAGAAGTTCCATCCATCCATAGATTCGCCACAGAGCCGCCCGCAAGTGCGGGGAGATGCAGGGCCCGATCCTCCTCGGTGAGGCGGGTTGGCTAGTAAGCCATGAAACGGATTCAAGGCGCGCCATGCTTTTATGGCACATCGTCGGTTGCATGTCCTGAAGATTGAGCCCCTTATCATAGCCTATCGGCCGGGGAGCGTCCAGACATGATGTTGGCTTTACGAGCATCCGCCCTCTCGCGTGGGCTTTGGGAGAATGCGAGTTTGTCTAGATCTTGTAAACATCCTTGAAAGACTCGCGGCCTAAAATTCGTCGATGACCGCACAAGCCCGTCACCTTCACACCTACTTCCTGTTTCCGTTCTCGATCGATAAGGAAGCGGTCAAGCTGGCCCATCCTGAGATCTGGTCTCGAAAGCGCCGCTGGCTCGAAGGTTTGGATGAGTGGCTCGCCAATCACTCCCCGCTCGAACAGGGGGGCAAGTGTTGCCTCGGAAGCTGGACCCGGGACGCCTACACCACCTTCGACTCCGACTCGCAGGCCTATCAGGACATGATCTTCTTCCATCCCTTTATGAGAAGAGTGTTCTTCGATATCCGCTCCGATGTTCCCAGCGAAGAAGCTCTCTTCCGCTGCTACTCTCTTCCCAATCCCCACAACTCCAGCCTCTGGTATGAGGTAAAGGACTTCAGCGGCGCAGGCATGAAGATCGAGGTAACCGACCTCCGTCTCTTCCTCTTCGCCAACGGCATTGGCATCCTCTCCCTCGGGGTCGAAGCGCGCAATCTGCCCATCTCCCGCGCGCTCTGGATCAACGAAATCTTCCGAAAGATCTACCCCTCCAGCGCGGAGCAGGTTCGCGATGGACGCATGCCTCTCAGCCTCTCGCTGACCTACGAGCGCGGCGGCATCCACTCCGTGATCGCCGAACACGATTTCTCCCAAGCAAAGATGTCCGGCGTTCTTCCGCCTCTCTCCAGTACGCTGACGGCGCTTCTTTACTTTGCCGACTACTCCAGTGAAGAGTTCGAGCCAGTCTTCGATGCGCGCATGGTTGTCTACTCTTATCTCGAAGTCGACAAGAGCTCCGTCCCCGAGGACTTTGCGGACTCCGAAGCGTATCAGGTGCTCATTGGCAGGTTTCTGTTTGTCGACCGCGACGGTCTCACGCATCGATATAGCCCTCAGTTTGTACGTCGCGCACTGGAAAATCAGCTCTACACCCGATGGGCCAACGAGGGAACCTATTACGGCTTCACCAGCTATAGCTGCGTAGCCATCACGCTGATGGACCGCGACTCTGACCCCTCGGACGACCGTAGACGAAACATCGTCCACAAGATGTTCGATACCCGGTACTACCTCATGAGCCTCGTCGCGCTCTTCTATCGTGCAACCTTACTGGACTTCGCCGAGCGGACCGCGCTCGTCTCCAAGCGTCTCTATCTCGACCAGTGGGACGGCGAGCTCGACATCGAGGATCTCCGCATCGCCGACGGCCTCGAGGCCGAATTTCTCCACTTCTCGAATCATTGGTACTTTACCGAGGTGGCAAACCGCGACGAGGGAATCGAGCACTTCGATATGCAGTGCCGCGAATACCGTACCCATTCCATGTTCGAAGAGGTCGCCGCCGAACTGGATCGCCTGAACGCCTCCCTGCACAACTACTACCAGTTTCGCAATACAGAGGCCGTCAACCGTCTGGGAATGCTGAGCATGATCCTCGGCGTCGGAGCCGTCATCACCGGTTTCTTCGGAATGAACTTTCAGTTGGGAGACGTCTCGGAGGCCGTTCTCCACTCCACTCCCCAGAACTGGCTTCCCTGGGTCGCGGCAATTGTGGCAACGGTCATCTCCGTCGGTGCGATCCTGTTCGGAGTCTTTCTTGTAGGCATGAACTGGTCCGACTATCGCGATACCCTCATGCCCAATCGCTGGAAGGCGGCTCGAGTCCGAAAGCGCCTCGTAAAGCGAGGTGCCAGGGAATACTGAGAACCGTCGCCCCGGCTGAAATAGGATTGCAATAGGCGAACAGACTAAAATCGTATAGAGGTATAGACAAGTCCATGAACTCCGCACGCAATTTTCCCCACGCCATGCTTCGCGAGATCTTCGAGCAGCCTCATGCGATCACGGAGACTCTCTCCGCCTATGCGGATGATGCCAGCCTTCGCGAAGATGTCTTTCTCTCTGCGCGCCAGGCCCTCGTCGGCCGCGACAGCATCCTGATCGCCGCCTCGGGCTCCAGCCGCCATGCCGGCCTTGCCGGGGAGATCCTCTTTGAAGACCTCGCCGGAATCGCGGTCGATGTGGAGTACGCGAGCGAGTACATCTACCGCTCGACCCAGACACTGCACAATCCATGCTTCATCGTGATCTCGCAGTCGGGGGAGACGGCCGACACCTCCGAGGCTCTGCGCGAGGCCATCGCTCGCGGTAGCTCGACGATCGCAATTAC
>DATHJA010000028.1:0-4324 GCA_035316475.1 Edaphobacter sp.
CTCTTGTTGGCAGTTCTGGTACGAAAGACCAAATCTATTCCGTTTTAGTAACCATTAACCTATCGAAAGATGGGTAGGCCTCCATCAAAAGGACGAGGGGCTGTCGAACCCAACTCCCGCATCTGCCTCGCATTGTCGTACCCAACCACTCTGAAGTATGGTGGCAGTGTTCACCGACAGGAGTGGAATCCCGATTGACGACCTCCCATAAAAACTCTGCCGCCTCAAGACGACGATTTCTCAAAGGAGCGCTTGCTCTCGGTGCCGCCTCCACGGCTCCCGTTCCTTCCCCCGCACAGAACATCGCCGCAACCGGCCCAATACCCGGTACAGACCGCGCCTACTGGATCGAGGTCATGCGCCGCGTCTCCAACCCTGTCCTCGAAGCCGTAGGCAAAGCACAGCTCCGCGCAGCCATGCCGGTCGAGGCCGCCGCCAACCTCCAGCAGGACCGGGCTAAGTCAACGCACCTCGAAGCCTTCGGACGCCTCCTCTGCGGCATCGCTCCCTGGCTCGAGAGCACCGTCGAAGACAGCGCCGAAGCTACCCTGCAATCCAGCTACCGCAAGTGGGCCCTCGCCGGACTCCGCAACGGAACCGACCCCGCTTCGCCCGACTACATGAACTTCGGCCAGACCTCGCAGTCTGTCGTCGATACGGCCTTTCTCGTCCTCGGCATCCTGCGCGCTCCCAGGCAACTCTGGGAACCACTCGACCCGACCACCCGCGCCAATCTCGTCAAGGCCCTCAAGGAGACCCGCAAAGTCCTCCCCGGCCAATCCAACTGGCTCCTCTTCTCCGCCATGGTCGAGGCCGGCCTCTGTTTCATGGGTGAGGAGTGGGATGCTCTCCGCGTTGACTATGCCTTCCAGATGCACAAAGAGTGGTTCCTCGGCGACGGGATCTACGGAGACGGCGCGCACTTCCATTGGGACTACTACAACAGCTTCGTCATCCAGCCCATGCTTCTGCAACTACTCGACACGCTTCCGGCAAAGTCCGCCATGTGGCATGACCTCAAGCCCGTCGTGCTCGAGCGCGCCCGCCGCTATGCCGCCATTCAGGAGCGGCTCATCAGCCCCGAGGCTACCTTCCCTGCCATCGGCCGCTCCATCACCTATCGCTTCGGTGCCTTCCAGCTGCTCGCCGACATCAGCCTCCGCCGTCAGCTTCCCGAGCCTGTCTCGCCCGAACAGGTGCGCTGTGCCCTCACCGCCGTCATGCGTCGCATGATCGAACGCCCCGGAACCTTCGACGCAAAGGGCTGGCTTACCATTGGCTTCGCCGGCCATCAGCCTAGCCTCGGCGAGACCTACATCTCCACCGGAAGCCTCTACCTCTGCGCCGTCGCCTGGCTCCCCCTCGGTCTCCCCGCCACCGATCCCTTCTGGTCAGGCTCCGCAAAGCCGTGGACCGAGGCGAAGATATGGAACGGCGAAGACGCCCCTGCCGATCACGCCTCCGACGCTTTGTTTCATTAAGATGAAGCGGCCTTCGCTTTCAGCCTCTCCACGACTAAGGGAGGCACCAGCGTCGAAACATCCCCGCCCAGTTCGAAGACGCCCTTGATCAGCCGCGAGCTTACATACGTGTACTTTTCCGCTGGCATCATGAACAGCGTCTCCAGCTCCGGATCCAGCTTCCGGTTCATCATTGCCATCTGGAACTCATACTCATAGTCTGAGATCGCCCGGATTCCCCGCAGGACCGCCTTCGCTCCCTGCTGGCGGCAGAAATCCACCAGCAGACCGTCGAAGGTCGCCACCGAGACGTTCCCCACCCCGCGCGTCGTCTCGGTAATCATCTCTACCCGCTCCGGGACAGTAAATAGCGGTGTGCCCTTTTCGGAGTTGCGCAGGATCGCCACCACCAGGTGATCCACAATCTTTGCCCCTCGCGCGATCAGGTCAAGGTGTCCGTTCGTCAGCGGGTCGAACGTGCCCGGATAGATTGCCTTTACTGGATGCATTCCACAGCAGCATACCCTTTTCCCGGCAAAAATATCTGGCTGGGATGTAGTCTTCCTCTCTGACCCTTCGTCTGTTCTGGTATCCGGCAAAGGCTCTTTTGCCTCCGGTGCAGGTGAGCATGTCCACGAAAGCTCTGGCCACCAACCTTCTCTCCGATGCCGCGCCCATCGCCGCGGTCATTACGCCCTTCGACGACCTCGCCTCGGTCGTCAGCGCGCACCGGCCCCGTATCTTCCGCTTTCTCCTCGCCTCGCTCCGCGACGCCGACCTTGCCGAGACCCTTACCCAGGAAACCTTCCTCCGCGCCTGGACCTCCCGCTCCACCTTCCGCGGCGACTGCTCCGTCGTCACCTGGCTCACCCGCATCGCCCTCAACCTCGTCCGCGACCACACCCGCACCCATCGCTTTCAGTTCTGGCGCCGCGTCTCCGCCCAGGCCGTCGACCCGGCCGAGATCGCCGCCTTCCTCCCCCACCCCGACTCGCCCGCCGAATCCCGCGTCATCGCCACCGAGCAGGTCGCCCTTCTCTGGAAGGCCGTCGACACCCTCTCACCCCGGCAGCGCACCATCTTTCTCCTCCGCTTCATCGAGGAGATGGAGCTCTCCGAGATCTCCTCCGTCACCGGAATTCCCCTCAGCACCGTCAAGAGCCACCTCTACCGCGCGCTCACCAACATCCGCGCGCGCCATGCGGAACTCACAAGGACAGCCCTATGAGACTCAGAACTCACCTTACTCACAAGCAACTCTCCGAGCTCCTTCTGGCCGAGCCCGAGGAGACCTCGCCGCGGCTTGCAGAGCTTCGCCAGCACCTTCGCGCCTGCCCCGTCTGCGCCGCCGAGATCGCCACGCTCCAGCAGTCGCTCTCCCGCTTCCGCTCCGCCACCATCGCCTGGGCCGGCCATGCCTCCGCCAGCCGCTCATGGCTCTCTCCCGGGCTCGCTCCCGCCCTCAGCTCCGTGGAGCCGGCAGCCTCGCGCAGCCGCTTCCGGCCGATCCTGTGGGCCGCGGCGGCCGTGCTTCTGGCTACAGCCATCCCCTTCGCCCTTCACGGCCACAGATCTGGCTACAAATCTGGCGCGCCTCAGCCTGCCGCCGAGGTTCATATCCAGCAGTCCAGCCCGGTCACCGATGAAGCTCTCCTCGAAGAGATCGACCAGACCCTCTCCTCGTCCATCCCCACACCCATGCAGCCGCTGGCCGATCCCACCGCGGGCCACTCCAGCCAGATCGATTCCACACCAAGAAAGAACTGACATGACCCGAAACCATTTCTCCGCCCTCGTCCCCATCGCTCTTCTCTGCGCTTTCCCGGCTCTCTCTCAGCAGACAGCACCGGGTGCCCCCTCTACCGCCGCGGCTCCGGCTCCGCCCGCCAGGGCCGCCAGGCTCACCCAGGCCAGGACCGGCGACGTCCGCTACCGTGGCATCTCCGTGGGAGAGCCCGGCATGCGAGCCGATCTCCGCATCGCTCCTCCCGGCATGTGGTGGAAGAATCCCGACATCGTCCAGAAGCTCTCTCTCTCCTCCGATCAGCAGAAGCGCATGGATGACATCTTCCAGCAGAGCCGTCTTCAGCTCATCGACCTCAAAGCCAACGTCGAAAAGCAGGAGGTCATGCTTGAGCCCATGCTCTCGGCCAATCCTCCCGACACCAACAAGGTTCTGGCCCAGATCGACCACGTCGCCGGGGCGCGCGCCGAGCTTGAAAAGGCCAACGCCCGCATGCTCCTCGGCATCCGCGGCGTTCTCTCCGCCGACCAGTGGACGAAGCTTCAGGCTGAGCAGCGCAACAACCAGCGCTTCCTCTTCCACTTCAGGGGAGGTCCGGATGGCCCGGGCTTCGGTCCCGGAGCCGGCCCTAAAGGCCCCGGCCCCGACGGCTTCAGAACCCATCCTGGAGGGATGGACAACTTCAAGTTCGCTCCCGGAGGCCCGCTCAGCCTCCTCACGCTTCCTCCGCTGGCGGACTCAGGCCTTGAGATCGGCTCCGTCATCGGGGGCATCTCTATCGATGATGCTCCCGAGCTCGACATCCACATCGAATCCCCCGACGACGATTTCGACCTCTAACCCATCCCGGCGTATTTTGTGCAAAATCTTGATTCCAAAATAGTTAGGCTTGGATCAAATATGTAAGATATTGGAAATAAATAGCTTACACACAAAATATTGAAAACAAATGGTTTTCTTCCTGGAAAAAACAATTGCACCGGATGCGCTCATCCGGGGCAGTTCTTTTTCCATCTCTTTTAAGAATAGCAGAATGAGGGAAACTGTCTTTCTCCTGCATCTATATTTATTTCAGTGGTTTACCGAATTACCTACTTGACACGGCTTTTTTATCGCCAGC
>DATHJA010000029.1:0-5351 GCA_035316475.1 Edaphobacter sp.
CTGCGTGACAGCCAGATGGATAACGTCACTGCCGCTGGCGAAGAAAACACAGCAGTCGCTGCCAACAACTCGACTGTCACCAACACCAACACCGGATCCGTCGATCTCTCCGGTAGCGCTCTCAACGGAGCTACCGGCGTCAACATCGTCAGCTCCTCCGATGCTCTCGTAGGCAACGGCGTTAACGTTTACAGCGGAACAATCTCCGCTCCCTACGCCAACACCGGCGCCGACGTAGATCAGAGCAATTACATCACGCAGGATAGCGCGCAGAAGGCATCGATCAAAGGCTACTCGCGTGGTGCGAACTCACAGCTCAACGTCTCGACCACGTCCGACGTCACCAAGAGTGCGTCGAGCAGCAGCAGCTTCGACAGCTCCCTCGATACGTCAAAGAACCATGACCAGAGCCTGAACCTCAGCCACACGAAGTCCTCCTCACTCTCGAAGGACTACAGCAACACCCATAATCAATCGCTGGATGCCAGCACCAGCAAGTCGTCGTCGCTCTCGACGGATTATTCTTCGTCCAAGAACGCAAACGCCTCGCTGTCCACGGATCACTCGTCTTCAAAGGACGCCAGTGCTTCCCTGTCCACAGATCACTCGTCCTCGAAGGACGCCAGCGCTTCCCTGTCCACAGATCACTCGTCTTCGAAGTCCGCGAGTGCTTCCCTGGCAGCGAACGGTTCGCTTTCGGCCACCCCCACTTCGCTGGATGCAAGCGCAGCGATCGATGCTTCGGCGAGCAAGTCGGCCTCCAAGTCGAGCTCACTCGACGCCGCGGCCAGCAAGTCGTCCGACAAGTCGTCCTCACTTGATGCCGCGGCAAGCAAGTCGTCCGACAAGTCGAGCTCACTCGACGCCGCAGCCAGCAAGTCGTCCTCCAAGTCGGCCTCACTCGACGCCAGCAAGTCGTATGATGCTTCGCTGAGCGCGAGCAAGTCCTCTTCGAAGACTTCGAGCCTGGATGCAAGCCACTCCACCGAAGATACGTTGGCAGCGACGGACAGCAAGAGCTCCACGCTCTCTGCAAGCGTATCGAAGGCCAAGTCCAAGTCGTATTCCAACCACACCGTTCAGTCTCTTGACCTGACCTACGACAAGCAGGGCGCGGTTGCCTTCGACTCCGCCAGCGGAAAGTATGTCGCGGTTGATGGATCGACGGTGTCGGTGACTAACACCTACACGGTTGCTCTTGCCGATAGCGCCCAGCAGAACGCGAAGGGGCTCAACATCGTCAACGCAGCCGGAGGCATGGTCGCCAATGGCGTGAACATCGCTCGTACGTCGAACATGAACTCGGCGCCGACCATTGTTCAGACCAACAGCATCAGCCAGGTTCGCTAACGAGCGAAACGATGCGAGTGGACCCGGCGCATGTCGGGGCCACTCGCGTCCGCTCGCTCCCTCACTGAATTCAAGGGAGTAAGTTATGCGACCAATTCTCGTGATAGCGATCCTGGCACTGTTCGGCGCAGCTGGCATTCCAGAGGCCAGCGCCCAGACTCCGGTTCGGGCTCAGCCGCAGAACCGGACTCAGGTCAAGGCAAAGCCCCTCAGCGACGCGGCGCTCGACCAGGTCACGGCCGGAACCATCTCGGCCTCAACCTCCGATGGCGTCGTGCGTTTTCAAGGGCAGACCCCCACACCCAATGGTCTGGTCTCAAGTTCGGGCTCACTTGCTCTGCAAAGTGGGCCAATCGGCGGAACCACCACCGGGACCCTCAATCTGAACGGCAACGCCCAACAGAACCTGAGCTCGCTGGTGAACATCAACGCCGTGAACTCGAAGGTCAATGTTCTGCTCAACCTCAACGTCAACATCAACTCCACTGTGGGAACCCTGACGCAGTCCAATCTGAACTGGAAACCATAATGTTCCTCCCCTCTGTCTGGTTCCGCTCCTGGTCCAGGGCACTCGTACTGACGATTGCTGGCGCCCTGTTCTTCTCTGCCTCTGCGTCCTCTCAAACCAAGGATGACGCAGGCGGGCAGGGGGGCAAACAAATTCGCAGCCTCAAAGAGATTCGCGGCGAAGGCGTCGTCCGCCAAAAGTGGGACATGAGCTGCGGAGCCGCCGCGCTCAGCACCCTGCTCACCTACGAATTCAAGGACAACACACCCGAGACCGCCATCGTCGTCTGGATCCTTCACCGCGTCGATCCGGTCCGCGTCCGCGCCCGCGGCGGCTTCTCCCTGCTCGACCTCAAGCGGTTCGCTCAGGCGCGCGGCTACCGCGCCGAAGGCTACTCCGGCATGTCCATCGAAGAGCTTGTCTCGCAGAAGACGGCAGTCATCGTTCCCATCCGCCTCAAGGGATTCGATCACTTCGTCGTCGTCCGCCAGATCACCGGCGGCCATGTCATCGTGGCCGATCCCGGCTTCGGAAACCTCACCATGCGGGTCGACCGCTTTCAGTCTCTCTGGAAAGAGGGCATCGTCTTCGTCGTGCGTCCCCCGAACGATCTAATGCTGACCGAAAAGCGGCCCTCCATCGCCTCACGCACTATCCCCGATCCCAGCATCATTCAGCGCAGGATCGGCGTGGCGATCCCGCCCAACTATCTCTACTGAACCCATGATCCCCGAAGCGAAAGGCCAGATCTATGCAGTCCACCACGTTGAAACAATATCGCGCCACTCTGATCAGCTTTGTTCTTCTCTGTTCTGCCGCCGCAAGCCACGCTCAGGACCGTAAAGCTCCACCTCCTCAACAGCCCCAATTGCAGACGCGTACGCAGCCGGCCAGTCAACCGGTCTCGCAGCAGGATTCATTGCTCCTGGCCGTCAATCAGCGCCTGAACGATGCTCTGCGCGAGCGCGACGCCATCATCCGCAATCTTCTGGAGCGCGTGTCCGAACTCGAATGGCGCGTCAACGGAGGCTTCACCACCTCGCCTAAGGAGCTCATCGCCGCCAAACCCGCATCTTCATCCTCCTCGGCACCAGCACCCGCCCTCACGCCGCGCGCAGGAGCCTCCTCCGCCGTCACCTCCGTCGTCACCAACGCAGGCTACGACGTCGAAGAACGGCAGGCCAGTCAGGCCCTCGACCAGGCCCTCATCGTGCGCGGCGGCCTTCTGCTGCCCCCCGGAACCGTCGAGCTCGACAACACCACCTCTTACTTCAGCTCCACCCAGGACCGCATCAACATCGACGGCTTCGCTATCCTTCCTGTACTCGTCGTCGGCGACATCGCCTCGCAGCGCGTCCGCAAAGACCTTCTGCTGCCCACCTTCTCCGCCCGCCTCGGCCTTCCTCACAAATTTCAGTTCGACACCTACGTCCCTTACGGCTACCAGTTGAACCGCACCGTCGACGTCAACAACACCCAAACCTCGCAGAGCACCTTCGGGCTCGGCGACATCGCCTTCGGCCTGTCGCGGCAACTCACCCTCGAACACGGCCGCATTCCCGACCTGCTGGCCAACGTGCGCTTCAAGACCACGACCGGTATTGACAGCTTCAACCTCAACAGCAGCCAGACAGCACTTGGCACCGGCTTCTACGCCGTCCAGGGCAATCTCACCATGGCGAAGTCGAACGACCCTGTCGTCTTCTTCAGCAATCTCTCCTACACCGCGAACCTGAGTGGAACGCACTCCGTTCCCGCAAACGATCCCGACAATCCCGGTCTCATGATCCCCGGACGCTTCAACCCCGGCGATTCGGTCGGCTTCCAGCTCGGCTCCATCCTCTCGCTCAATCCCGAAACCTCGATGACCGTCGGCTGGGATCAGCGATTCACCCGCGCTACCACGCTGAACGGAACGACCATTCCCTCCTCATTCCTCGTCGAAGGCTCGCTGCGGCTCGGGGCCTCCTATCTCTACGCTCCAGGAAGAACGCTCGACCTCAGCTTCGGCGTCGGCCTTACCCCCGATACGCCAAACCTCCAGTTCTCCGTCGGCCTGCCCATTCGTCGCGCCCTCTGGAAACCAAAGAACAGCGTTCACTGATCGGAAGCTTCCTGGTCGAAGCGAGGAAAATCACAATCTGATGACAACTGCCTGACAACTCACTGTCGTCGAGTCGCTAAGTTGATCGATACGTCCTCGGCCGCGCATAGGCGAAGACGTGAAGGGCAACTTGTAGACTCCGGCGATGGGGTGTGAGTTTGGGCGACGCTCCATCGCCGTTTTCTTTTTCTATGCTGCGGGGCTGCCGGACTGAAGCAGCGAATGCAGCGTGATCTCCTCCAGAAAACTGATCTTTATCCTCACAGTAACCACCTGTCCAAGATCGGCAACGCTCGTCAGATTTCTACGGCAGGTGCACAAGTCGGTAAGGGCCATGTGCGACGAGCGTGTCAGCTCAAGCCCGGCGCCAATGATCGATCCGTAGAGCTCCATGATCGACCGCAGCTGCACCTCCACGCGCAGCTCCATCATGGAGGAGGTAAGGGCGCGGCGGTCCAGCACCCATCCCCCACAATCGGCCAGAGATACCAGCAGGCCGGGCAACACACCGGAGTGCTCCTCATAACTGAACCCCTGAATCTCAAGCGACGACATAAATCTCCCGGGGCCTCTCTTTGAAGTCAGACAAGTCATAACCCCTCATCGGTATCAAACCGTTGTAGCGTGATGCCGCTCGCGGTACGGTGGTCATATGACGAATGCGTGCACTGGAGGCAGAAGATGATTCTCGGAGTGGGAACCGACCTGATCGAGATAAACAGGATCGAGCACAGCATCGAGCAGTTCGGCGATCGTTTCCTCAACCGCATCTTCACCCCTGAGGAGATCGCCTATTGCCAGCTCAAGAAGAAACACGCGGCAGAAAGCTTCGCCGCGCGCTTCGCCGCCAAGGAGGCCGGAGCCAAGGCGCTCGGCACCGGCATCAGCCGCGGCATCGCCTGGAAGGAGATCGAGGTCCGGCGGAAGCCCGGCGAGCGCCCAACCCTCCACTTCTCCGGCCGCGCCCTCTACCGCGCCGAACATATGGGAGTTACCGGCCTCTCGCTAAGCCTCACCCACAGCCGCGATCAGGCCCTGGCCGTCGTCATCGCCGAAGGACTGTGACAGTCGGATCGCGCTAAACTATTGATTTAAAAAGATCATTCCGATGGAATCCCTTCCGCCCACCCTTTTGCGGCGCTCAAAGCCGACCCCAGACAGCGCCAGCGAAGATGAAGATATGGAATGGGTTCATGGCACAACCTCGGGCAATTTCGTTGACTCCCCTCTAAACCTCGGATATCCTTGAATCTCGCGCAGTCTTGCGTCTGCACGTCTGTGATTTGGTATGCGCAGAGGGCGGCGAGACATCGTGGTGGATCCACCTGGGGCATAAGGGAATCAAGAATTCGCCCCCAAAGCACCCACTCCTCAGGCCCAGAAACCAGG
>DATHJA010000030.1:0-3963 GCA_035316475.1 Edaphobacter sp.
CTCGTTCACGCCATGGCTCAGGCGAGCCAGAACGCCTAAGGAGATGCGCCTTCCAAAGAGGGGATTAAAAGAACGTTTTGCTTAAGGGCACGGCTTCAGCCGTGCCGCAAGAGATCAACCACCAGAAGGGGCTTTAGCCCCAGAGGTACAAGGAAGCGATCATGAACCAGATCAAGGAATCGAAGGTAATCGGCGTCGCCACCCCACGCATCGATGGCCCACTTAAAGTCTCAGGATCGGCCATGTACGCCTCCGACCATCACTTCAAGGACATGGTCTACGCCTGGCCGGTCTGCGCGACCATCGCCAGCGGCACGCTCACCGGGCTCGATACCGCCGCTGCGAAGAAGATGCCCGGCGTCATCGCCGTCTATCATCGCGAGAACATCGGCAAACTCTACCGCACGCCTCCAGCCGCGGGCTTCACCATGATCATCGATGAGAGACGTCCGCCTCTCGAAGACGACACCATCCGCTACCACGGGCAGTACGTCGCCGTCGTCGTCGCTCAAACCATGGAGCAGGCGCGCGCCGCGGCAGAAAGTGTAAAAGCCACCTACAGCAAGCAGGCGCACAACACCTCCGGGAAACTTCTCGCAAGTGAACTCTCTACTCCAAAACCCGACGAAAAGAGCAAGCGCGGAGACACTGCATCGGCCCTCAAAGACGCAAAGATCAAGGTCGATCAGGTCTACACCATGCCGGTCGAGACCCATAACCCCATCGAGCTTCACGCCTCAGTCGCGGTCTACGACGGAGACAAGTTCACCCTCTACGAGACCTCGCAGGCCGTCGTGAACCATCGCGACGTCATGGCCGCCATGCTAGGCGTTCCTCCGGAGAAGGTGCAGGTCATCACCCGATTCCTCGGCTCCGGCTTCGGAGGCAAGCTCTGGCCCTGGCCGCATGGCCTGCTCGCCGCCGCCTGCGCCCGCAACCTCAAACGTCCCGTCAAGCTCGTCGTCAGCCGCCAGATGATGTTCCACAGCGTCGGCCATCGTCCTGCCATCGATCAGCGCATCCAGCTCGCGGCCTCCGCGGACGGCAAGCTCACCGCCGTCCAGCAGGACTACGTCAACCACACCTCCATCCTCGACGACTACGACGAAGGTTGCGGCGAGATCACGCCCTTCCTCTACAGCACTCCCAACCTCCTCGTCACCGGAGGCCTCGCCCGTCGCAACATCGGCAACCCCACCGCCATGCGCGGCCCCGGTGCCGTCCCTGGCCTCTACGCCCTCGAATCCGCCATGGACGAGCTCGCCATCGCCCTCAAGATGGATCCCGTCGAGCTCCGCCTCAAGAACGAGCCCGCAATCGACGAAAGCCTTGGCATCCCGTTCTCCTCGCGTCACCTCAAGGAGTGCCTCACCGTCGGCGCCGAAAAGTTCGGCTGGTCGCGCCGCACCCCTGAGGTAGGCTCCATGAAGCGCGACGGCCTCACCCTCGGCTGGGGCGTCGCCGCCTGCTCCTGGCTCGCCGCACGCTCCGAGGCCGAGGCCTCCGTCGAGCTGCGTCAGGACGGCACCGCACGCATCGCCTGCGGAACCCAGGACATCGGAGGCGGAACCTACACCGTCATGGCGCAGGTCGTCAGCCACGAGACCGGAATCCCGCTCAACAAAATCGACGTTGTCCTCGGCGACTCCTCGCTTCCGCCCGGCCCCATCTCCGGCGGCTCCTGGGTCACCGCCTCCATGACCCCCGCCGTCCTCGAAGCCGCGCAAAAAGCATCAGCCTCGCTCCTAAAGGTTGCGAGCAGCACCGATGGCTCTCCCTTCAAAGGGAAGAAGCAGGATGAGCTGGAGCTCGCCAATGGCATGGTCTGCGTCAAAGGACAAGCACAGGGAGCTGTGCCGATCTCCGAGATTCTGCGCTCTGCGAAGATCAACGCCGTCTCCGGAACCGGCAAATCCACCGGAACCTTCGGTGAGGCCAAACCGAAGTTCTCCTTCCACTCCTACGGTGCACAGTTCGCCGAGGTCACCTGGCAGCCGGAGATTGCCCGTCTCCGCGTCAGCCGCGTCGTCACCGTCATCGACGCCGGCCGCATGCTCAATCCACCCACCGCCCGCAACCAGATCGAAGGCGCCGTCGTGATGGGAGTCGGCATGGCTCTCTTCGAAGAGACCATGTACGACCCGCGCACCGGCGCTCCCATCAACAACAACCTCGCCGATTACGTCGTCGCTGTCAACGCCGATACCCCGCAGCTCGACGTAACCTTCCTCGATTATCCCGACTACGAGCTCAACGCCCTCGGAGCCCGGGGCGTAGGCGAGATCGGCCTGGCCGGCGTCGCCGCCGCCATCACCGGAGCAGTCCACCACGCCACCGGAGTGCGCGTGCGCGATCTTCCTATCCGGATCGAAGACCTGCTCGCTCCCTCCGGAAAGAACATGCACGTCGCTTAGCGCACGATGGAACTCAAAGTGCGCATCCGGGGTTCCAATCCACAGCAAGCCTCTTGACTCCACCTGCTATTCTTAAATCAGAGGAACAGATGCCCGGCCAAACAGCCGGGCATCGTCGTCTCACAACGAAGCAGCGGAGGGTCACAAAAGGAGGTCCGAACCTATCTCTCTTTTTTCGAAGACTTTGCACAAAAAAGACGGAGGGGTGGGTATCTCCTGCAGCGATCTTCGATGCGCAGTGTCGGCCACTGCTGCAACACCGTGAGCAGGGAACCGGAAGTCTGATCTCGGTTACAACGAAATGAATATTTCCGCCGCAACGTGAAGCTGCAGTACACCGCGTTCACTGTTCGCAGCAGAGCCGCGAGGATACTGTTAGAATCTATTAAATCCACTCCTCGGAGAGGCAATGCAGGCAATCTTGGCGCTCGAAGACGGGCGCATCTTTCGCGGCAAAAGTTTTGGCGCACGGGCGGAGTGCTCCGGCGAAGTGGTCTTCAATACATCTCTAACCGGCTATCAGGAGATCTTCACCGATCCCTCCTACGCGGGCCAGATCGTAGTCCTCACCAACCCTCACATCGGCAACTACGGAACCACCCCGCACGACGCCGAATCGAAGAAGCCTTACATCGAAGGCCTCGTCACCCGCGAGTTCTCGCCCGTAAGCTCCAACTGGCGCTCCACGCAGGTCGCTGACGAATACCTCGAGCGCTACGGCGTCCCCGTCATCGCTGAGGTCGACACCCGCGCCATCGTCCGTCATCTCCGCGCCAACGGCGTGATGCGCGGCGTCATCGCCAGCGGCGACAACCTCGACGTAGAGGCGCTCGTCGCCAAGTCTCGCTCCATCCCCAAAATGGATGGAACCGACCTCGCCAGCGTCGTCACGACAAAAGAAACCTACAAGTGGGACGCGACCGAGCCGAAGAACCAGACCGGCGACCCGTTCCTGAAGCCCACGGCGGACGGCGACCCGCTGCACGTCGTAGCCTACGACTTCGGCATCAAGGAAAACATCCTGCGCATGCTGTCGCGCGAGAACATCAATGTCACCGTAGTTCCGGCGAAAACCTCCGCTGAGGAAGTCCTCGCGATGAACCCGGACGGCATCTTCTTCTCGAACGGCCCTGGCGATCCTGAGCCGCTGAACTACGCCATCGAAAACGTGCAGAAGCTTCAGGGCAAGAAGCCGCTCTTTGGCATCTGCCTCGGCCACCAGATCTTCGGCCTCGCGCTTGGCGGCAAGACCTACAAGCTGAAGTTCGGCCATCACGGCGGCAATCACCCGATCATGAACCACCAGACCGGCAAGGTCGAGATCACCGCACAGAACCACAACTTCAACGTCGACCCCGACTCGCTGCCCTCGAACGTCGAGAAGACCCACACCAACCTCAACGACCAGACGCTGGCCGGTCTCCGCCACAAGACCGACCCGATGTTCAGCGTCCAGTACCACCCCGAGGCCAGCCCCGGGCCGCACGACTCGCACTACCTCTTCAAAGACTTCCGCAGAATGATGGAAGAGTGGAAGAAGTAGAAGTTT
>DATHJA010000031.1:0-5876 GCA_035316475.1 Edaphobacter sp.
AAAAAGAGGCTTGTGCCTTCCATCGCAACCTTCTCAGCTTTCGCGCGAAACATCTTTCAAAAGATCGCAGCAGATGCTACTTTGCATCATTGGAAATAAATTGATTGAAACCGATTTAGGCTTGAAAAGCGGAACCGGTACGTCGAATGTGTTATTTTCCGGAGTCTCTTCTTGAGGGCTTGGATGCTTGATCCTCCGACCCGAACGCAGGCATGGAAGACATGTCTGTCAGCAGTTCCCGTCTGTATGGCAGCAGGCGGACTTTCGCGTGCGCATTATGGATTTGTCTTCGGTGAGGTTGCTGCTGCCGTCATCGCCGGCGCCGGCGTCGTCCTTGCGATATGGTCACTGCGGCGCGAACGCAGGTACAAGGCTCTTTGTCAGCAGATGGAAGAGGCGCAATCGCAGTTTATCGCCGCCGCTGAGGCGAGCCTCGATGCCTTCTCTCTGTTGGATGCACTTCGCGACGCGGATGGAAAGATCATCGACTTCCAGATTCGATATCTGAATAAGACTGCAGAGCACCTGATCGGAAAGTCACGTGCCGAGCTGCTGGGACAGCGTCTCTGCGAAACGATCCCATTCGCGAAAAACTCAGGCCGGTTCGATCGCTACTGCGAAGTCGTGGAAACCGGCGTTCCGATGAGCCAGGAGTATCCGGTTTCGAAGACCAATCTGCTTCAGGCAACCTGGATGCGATATCAGGCGGTGAAGCTGGGAGATGGCCTGGCAATTACCTGTACCGACATCAGCGCCGTCAAAGCGTCGCAGGATCGCTATGAGCACCTGGTCGAGTTTAACGAGTCGGTCTTTCAGAATGCTCCATTCAGCATCATCGCAACTGACGTGAATGGCACGATTACCGCGATGAACGTCGCTTCAGAAAAACTCACCGGATACAGCCGCGAAGAACTGGTCGATAAAGCACCCCTTACCATTCTTCATGACGAACGGGAGCTTGCAGCAGCAGCACGCAACGCGGAAGCAACGGATGATTCCGTGGAGCGTATCGGGTTCGAAGTTCTCTCCGTCGGTGCGGTGGAAGGCGAGATGGAAGAGAAGGAGTGGACGCTGGTCAAGCGTGACGGCAGCCGTACGCCGGTCAATCTCGCCATGCGAGCGGTGACTTCGGATACAGGGGAGATCAGCGGATTTGTCGGCATTGCCTTCGACATCACGGAGCGTCGTCAAATGCTGCAGTATGTGACCCACCTGGCCACCCATGACCAGTTGACCGGTCTGGTGGGACGCGCGCTGCTTCGTGATAAGACCGTGGAGGCCGTCGAACGCGCAAGGCGATACGGAACCAAGGTCGCGGTCTTCGTAATCGACCTTGACCAGTTCAAGCGCATCAACGATTCCCTGGGCCATACCTCGGGAGATCAGGTCCTGATTGAAACCGCCGCCCGGCTGCGCCGCTCAGTCCGCAGTACGGATATTGTTGCTCGTGGCGGTGGCGATGAATTTGTTGTGGTCATGCCGGATATCACCAGCGTCGCCGATGTGGAGCACTGTGCGTTGAACCTGCTTACGAGGATGTCACCCGAGATCCACGTCGACGAGCAATTGGTCAACGTGACCCTGAGCGTGGGGGTCTGCATCTATCCGGACTTCGCATCAGACGCCAAGCATCTTCTGAAGCGGGCGGATTCGGCGATGTATGTCGCCAAAGAGAGCGGCCGCAATCAATATCAGATCTTCAGCGAAGACATGCTCAAGGAGACGGCCGACAGGCTCTCCATGGAGCATGGACTTCGCCATGCTCTGGCCAACAATGAGTTGTCTCTGCACTATCAGCCTCAGGTTTCCTTGACGACAGGTCTGATCACGGGAGTGGAAGCCCTGATGCGGTGGAACCATCCGAAACTGGGCAATGTGCCTCCCACGCAGTTCATCACGGTCGCCGAAGAGACAGGCTTGATTATCTCTATCGGCGAATGGGTCTTTATGACCGCCTGCCGCGAGGGCAAAGCGCTACAGGACGAGCTGGGGACCGACCTCACCATCTCCGTCAACCTTTCGCCACGGCAGTTCCAGCAACGCAATCTGGTGCAGGTCATCGAACATGCTCTTGCCCGCAGCGGGCTTGCGGCACGCAACCTGGAGATCGAGATCACCGAAAACATCCTGATGGTGAATTCGACCGGAACCCTCGAAAAGCTGCAACGGATCCGGGAGCTTGGCGTCCGCATCTCCATTGATGACTTCGGAACCGGATTCTGCAGCTTCTCTTATCTTCTGCAATACCAGGTCGATCGCCTGAAGATCGATCGAAGCTTTATCAAGCAGGCGGGGTCCGACCCGAACGCCGCCGCGGTCGTCAGAACCATTATCGCGATGTCGCACGGACTGGCAATCCGCGTCGTAGCGGAGGGGGTAGAGAGCGAAGAACAGCTCCGCTTCCTGATGCGTCGCCGATGCGACGAAGCTCAGGGATATTACCTCGGTGGCCCTGTGCTGGCCAAGGACTTCAGTGCCTCGGTCCAGGGATATAACGGCATCGACGTTCTTCAGAGTATCTGAGAGGCTGCCCCAGCCGCCTCTCTATACCCATCCGCACGCTCAGGTGAGAAGCACCGAAGCCCGCCAACCCGGGTTAGACGACCTGACGGCGTCTGAAGAAGTGATAAATCGCCAGCAGGATCACAGCACCAATCAGGGACATAATGAATCCGGCCGACTGCCCATCCTGGTAGTGCCCCACAAGGCGGCCGAGAAAGGTTCCGAGAAAGGATCCTGCGATTCCGAGGATCATTGTCACAAGGATTCCACCCGGATCCTTGCCAGGCATGATGAATTTTGCGAGGGCACCAACGACAAGACCGATTACCGCGGTCCAAAGCAGGTTAAGCATAAAAAGCTCCTCCATTGCTCGATTTTTACGGGGTAAGCCCGACGAAATCCCGTTGTGCGCACAAGCATACTCCACGTTGCCGGAAAATAGACCCTATAAAAATGAAAAGGATACGAACATTAACCCAGCAGGAGAGACCGCCGCTACGGAAAAGTATCCTCCGGCGGAACTGCTCCTCTAATAAGCAAATGAGCGAATCCACAGGCAGCTCCGGACTAAAAATTCACCCGGGTGTGCGACTGGGCCACGTCCACCTGAAAGTTGCCGATCTGGATCGGGCCCTTCGCTTCTATCACGGCGTGCTCGGTTTCGACATCACCCAGAGGCTCGGCGATTCAGCCGCGTTTCTCTCCGCAGGCGGGTATCACCACCACATTGGTCTGAACACATGGGAGAGCCGTGGAGGCCAGCAACCCGATCACGGAACCACGGGTCTCTACCACCTCGCGGTGCTCTATCCGACGCAGGCAACACTCGCTGACGCGCTGAATCGCCTGCTTCAGGCTGGAATTCCTCTCGAGGGAGCTGCCGACCATGGTGTCAGCGAAGCTCTCTACCTGCGCGATCCCGATGGAAATGGTGTGGAGCTCTATTGGGACCGGCCGCAGGAGCAGTGGCCCCGCGATGAAGCCGGAACGCTTGTCATGTATACCCGGCCGCTGGACCTAAAAAAATTACTCGCCACCGTGGAATCTAATACGCCCGCAGGCGGTTGATGGGAATCCGAACCTGGAAGCACGTCGCATGAGGCCGGGAGTCCACAGCGACGGATCCAGAGTGCTTGCCGACGATGCGCTGCACTGTATCGAGCCCAAGGCCCATCGCCGTTCCGATCGGCTTGGTCGTAAAGAAGGGTTCGAAGATGCGTGACTGAATCGCATCCTCGATGCCCGGACCGTCGTCGCGAACCTCGACCAAAGCAGTCTGTCCGCTTACCCGGATGGAGATCGTCAGTGTGCCGTGATCGTGCATCGCATCGAGCGCATTCTCGATCAGCGCCGACCACACCTGATTCAGTTCGCTGCCGTAAGCACTCACCGTGGGAAGGTTCGGCTCGAACTCGAGGGAGATCTTCACATGAGCGGTTCGCGAACGGAACATCGCCAGGGTGTTTTCAATCGACACCGGCAGATCGACGTCCTGAATCGGCGCCTGATCCATGAAGGAGTAGCCACGGATAGCGCTGATGAGCTCGAAGATACGCTCGCTTGAATCGACAACCGTTTCGGCCATGCGCTCGACTCGAAGCGAGCTCGCAAAGGTTGTAATTGCCGACGATAAAGTCTCCGGACTGAGTGCGCCAGCCAGAGTATTCAGCATCGGGATCGGGATTCGAAGCTCTCCCAGAACGGGAGCAATATTCCACGGCGAGGCCACATGGTGCGCCTCCAGCCAGCGCAGGACCTCAGCTTCATAGTCGCTCGCCTCCAGAGGGCTCTGGGGAATGAGAGAAAAACTCGAAGATGCATGGACGTAGTCGCGCGCGCTTCTGACCCAGGAGTTGTACTGCGCCAGCTCATCTTCGGAGCGAAACAGGCGGCCGAGACGATACTTCGCCTCATCCGTGTCGCGCAGCTCAGCGGAGAGACTTGCCGCTGACCTCTGCGCCGCAGAGGCTGGATTGTTGAGCTCATGCGAGAGGTTTGCCGCAAGCTTGCCCAACGCCTGCAGCTTCTCCGCCTGCTCATCCATGCGCGTAAAGTCACGCGTTCGATCCAGCAGAAGCGCCACACAACGCTTCCCCATCGACGGTATAGCCTGAAGCATCTCGTCAAAGAGGTCTTCGTGAATATCGAGCACCCAGACCGGTCCTACTGTACGTCCGTCCGCACCCCATGCCTTCATGCGCGAAAACGGCAGCTTGCCAGTCAGCCTAGAGGTCCGGCCCACAAACCGCGCTACCGGCCCCGACTTGCGGCGCTGCGCCATCACCTCACCGCGAAGGATAATGTTCATCGCGTCCGAAGGCTCGTCCTCGCGAAAGATCAGCGCTCCATCGGGGCCTACACGCTCGGTTGAATGCGTCGCAAGCCACTCGTACTCCTCGGCGGTTAAACCATCCAGCTTCGAGATCGTGCGCAGAGCGGCAACAATCTGCTCGGTCGGCGTACGCTCCGGAGGAGCCGATGCCATCTGGTCTCCCTGAGAAGAGACGGAAGGCAGATCGAGACTGGGTTGGGTAGCGATCCTGATCTCCTTTTGTGGCCGGCTGATCTTTAGATTAAAGCAGAGAACTGCTCCGGATGGGTGAATCGGCTCAGCGCAATTCGATCCTTGCTCACTCCCCTTAGCGCTTCGAGAGCCGTGCGGATTTACTCGCCGGTTTTGCGGCGAACTTCAGCTCCTCCGTCGACTGCCAGAGCCGGATGCCGCCTTCGATCGCATTGCTGTTTGCGCCCAGAATCACGTGCGGCGGAAGTTCCTTCATCAGTTTGGCGTTTCCTCCACCCAGGAGAACGTATTCGCAGACGAGTGCATTCTTTAGCCGTTCCATTACATCGAGAACGGACTTTCTCCAGCGCTTCTTTCCGCGGAGTTCCAGTCCCTCTTTTCCGACATAGTCTTCATAGGTTCTCCCTTTGCGATAGGGAAGATGAGCCAGCTCCAGCGGAACAACGACGCCATCGAAGACCACTGCCGAGCCCATGCCGGTTCCGATACCCAGAAACAGCATCCGCCCACCACGATAGCCTCCCAGCGCCTGCATGGCCGCATCGTTCACGAAGCGAATGGGCTTCTTGAATGCCTTCTGGTATGGGAAGTCGATCCACCCTGCGGCGAGATTGTGAGGTTCGGCAAGAGGGCGGTCGTCAGCGACCGGGCCGGGATAACCGATCGAGATGTGGTCGTACTTCCATCCACGCGTGCCCAGAATCACCTGCTCGGCCATCTGCTGAGCGTTCATGGTGGGTCCGGAAGGGATCTTCAGCGGAGTGCGTTGGAGCGTCGATGCGACCTTCACGTGAGTGCCACCGATGTCGATGACGAGAACATTTTTCATGTGGGAAAGAATACAGCCGAT
>DATHJA010000032.1:0-7769 GCA_035316475.1 Edaphobacter sp.
CACAACCGAAGAGCGTGATCACGCGCCCCCTCTGCTCGATCACCAGCTCTCTTGCCAGCGCGATAAGGTTCCGCAATGCATCGTCCGTGTGGGCATAATCGACCACAACCGTAACACCGTTGCGCGAGAAAACAACCTCGAAACGCCCGGGAACCTGCGCGCCCGTCTCGGCAGCCCGGGCGATCTCATCGAGTGAAAGACCGCGCCCCCACGCCGCAGCAGAGGCTGCAAGCAGGTTATAGACATTCACACGCCCGGTGAGTGGAGATCGCATCTCGATCGTGCCATCAGGAGTCCTCATGCGGAATCTCGTCTCTCCAGCGCGAATCTTTACCTCTTCGGCGCGAAACTCCGCCGTTGCTCTGAATCCGTAACGAACAAGCTGTGGCCGGTCGATCGCTCCAGCGAGTTTCTCCCCATAAGGATCATCAACATTCACTACAGCGACGCGAGCAGGAGGCGCGCCGACCCCCTCGAACAAACGTGTCTTCGCCGCGAAGTACCGGTCCATCGTCCCATGAAAGTCGAGATGATCCTGCGTGAGATTCGTGAAGATGGCCACATCGACCGGCAGACCCCAGACGCGCTCCTGCTCCAGAGCATGGCTGGACATCTCCATCACGGCCTCAGTGGCTCCAGCCCTCACTCCCTCAGCAAAGAGCTCGAGCACATCACGGGACTCCGGCGTCGTGTGCGGCGATTCGCGAACCTCTCCCGCCACATGTGTCTCGATCGTGCCAATCAGCACGCAGCTGCGCCCCACGCTCTTTAGCATGGCCTCCAGAAGAAACGCCGTGGTCGTCTTCCCATTAGTCCCGGTAACCGCACTCAGGGCAAGATGCTGCTGCGGATGACCGAAGACTGCCGCGCTCGCCTCGGCCAACGCACGGCGCCCATGTTCCACCAGAGCAGCTCCTAGCCCAATGTGCTCGCTGCGAAGTTTCTCGTAGGCATCCTTAGAATCGGTGACGATCGCAACCGCGCCTTGCCGGATCGCTGCATCGATGAAGCGATTCCCATCGGCGCTGCCCCCGTGCATCGCAATAAATACATCGCCGGGACGCACACGTCGCGAGTCATACTGAACCCCGGCCACCGTTATCTCCGCCCTGGCAGACTCCAGCGCCTCGACCTCGCGAAGCACATCATTCCAATTCATATCCAACGATTCTAAGCGCCCGGAAACGCTGTTACAGAGCGAACTTATCGCGCAAACCTCACCACCACCTCGGTCCCTGCCGGCACCATTGTGCCCGGTGCAGGAGCCTGCCCTTTGGCAAGACCGTTACCAACCGGCTGGACCCGCAATCCCACTTGGTCCGCCCGCTCAATCACCGTGCGCAGCGAACCGCCCTCAAACGAGGGAACCGCCACGCGATGGCTCGCATCGACCACGACTCCGCCATCGCCTCTCACCTGCACTGCAGGAACAATCTTCGGGCTGGTGATCGCACCCTGCGCATCCGCCTGTCCATCCTTCGCACCGGACCGAAGCGCAGCCAGCACCTTCGTTGGCAGCATATTCAGCATCGCCGACTCTTTTCTGGCAGTCGTACCGGCAGGCTCCTTCTTTGGAGGTGAAGGGACCGTCTTCGCAGCAACGGCGGGCTCGTCACCCGCTTCATGTGCCGGCGCCGTGGAATCGCCAGCCTGCGCGCGCAGAGGATCGTCCGCGGGAAGATCATTGATGTCGGCAAACATCCGATTCAGATCCGCGCTGTTCTCTTCGATATTGTCGTCGACCAGATCCTTCGCGGCGATATTGACCAGATCCTTCTTCTGCTTCAAGGGTTGATCGTGGGGTACGCCAAGATACTCCAGCACCTGTTGCGCGACTTCCGCGAAGACCGGCGCACTGGTTTCAGCGCCGTACCGAGTTCCCACGGTAGGCGTGTCGATGATGACCGCGACGGAGATAGCCGGATTGCTGACCGGTGCGAAACCAGCAAAGCTGGCAACGAGCTTGGTGTGCGAGTAGGTGTGCGTTACCGGATCGACCTTCTGCGCCGTGCCGGTCTTGCCGCCTGCGCTATATCCGTTCAGAGCCGCCTTACGGCCAGTTCCCTCCACGACGATAGCCTGCATCATGCTGCGCATCTTGGCGGAGGTCAGCTCTCTAACGACGCGGTGGGCTCCATCCGGAAGCGGTGTCGGCAGCTGATTCGCGGGACGGAAGGCAGCGGGCTTCAGCCGAGGATCACCCTTCATCTGATCGGTCGAATTCAGTAAAACGTGCGGAGGCATATAGACACCCCCATTGGCGATGGTGCTGACCATCGTCACAAGCTGCACAGGGGTTACGCCAATCTCCTGCCCTATCGCCAGCGAGAGAATGCTGGTCGCATCCCACTTCTTTGGCTTCCGCAGCAGGCCGCGCGTCTCACTGGGCAGTTCGATCCCCGAACGGTCTCCGAAGCCGAAAGAGCGCATGTAGTCGTAGAACTTCTGATTACCAAGCTTCAGCGCCATCTTCGCCGCACCAACGTCGCTTGAGCGTTCAAGCGCATATTGCACAGTCACGCGACCGAGATGGCCGTCGGATCTGTCGTCATGCAAGGTGCGACCATACATCGTCAGGGCACCCCCTTCGCAGTCCACGATATCGGTCGGCTGTACTCCCGCACCATCCAAAGCAGCCGCATAGGTCACCAGCTTGAAGGTCGAACCCGGCTCATAGACATCGCTGACAGCAAGGTTCTTGAGAACGCTCGCATCCATGTGGCGCTGGTCGTTCGGGTTGAACCGTGGCGAGATAGCCAGTGCCAGAATCTGTCCAGTGTGCGGGTCCTGCACGACTACAGTGCCGTGAGCCGCCTTCATCTTCTCCATCTGCGCGTCCAGAGCTCGTTCGGCGATGTACTGGATGTTTGCATCGATAGCGAGCACAAGATTGTCGCCCGGCATCGGTTGGCTCTCTTCGCTTCCGTAAACGTGGCGCTTCGCATCGACGGCGGTCATCACATGACCGGGCGTGCCATGCATCTCATCGTCGAACTCGCGCTCAAGGCCGCCAAGACCTGTGTCATCGGTACCGACATACCCCAGTACCTGCGCAGCCAAATCGTTGTTCGGATAGAAGCGTTTGAACTCCTTCTGGAAGTAAACACCCTTCAGGTTCAGCTCGCGTACGCGCTCGGCGGTCTCGTCGTTCACTCGCCTCGCTGCCCAGGCAAAATTACGCGAAGCGTTGAACCGCGCCAGCATCTGCTTCTCCGATGTGAAGTTATCGCGCTGATCGCTGTGAACGATCTTTGCCAGAATGTCTGCGGTCGAAGCCCTGTTCTCACCCAGCTCACTCGGCACCACATAGATGCTGTCGACGAGCACCGTCATCGCCAGCTCTTTCAGATTACGGTCATAAAGCACACCGCGCCGAGGCGCAACCTCGAACGTGCGTTGCTGCTGGCGGGCAGCGCGCTCAACAAAATCACCGTGACGAACCACCTGAAGCCAGATCAGTCGCACTCCAATAGCCGCAGTCCAAAAGATAAAAAACAACGCCACGTTGACAAACCGTATCCTCCGGATCGGAGCGGTCAGTGTCTGCCGTGGCGCCTTATTCATGACGGATTTTTAAACCTCAGCTTCTATCGAATGCAGTACTGATTGACCCTCTCTTATCGGGCAACGATCGCCGGGGCATTTGCCTGCGCCCACACCGGACCGTTCACCTGGCTTCCATCCGGCCGCACCACCTGACCTGGCTGCGGAGCATCGAGGCCCATCTGCTTTGCGATTTTGTCGATCCTCTCCGGATCGGTCAGCTGCGCCTCGCTCAGGCGAAGCTGACGGTTCTGCTCCCGCATCTGCTCCACCTGCTGCTTCTGGGCCTCCACGCGATAGCCGATCTCGATCGCGAGAAAGTGCTGCCACACATAGACCATCACCAGCACGAACAACATGCTCATCACCACCGCAAACTGACGCATATCACGGCGACGCTCCGGATCGTCTGCCTTCACCAGCCGCGTGTTGTCGAGGTGCTTGGCAAAGAAGATCTCAGGAGTCGGCCCTCGGCGCGCCTTGCGCTGCGCCTCCAACAGAGCGCGATTCCGTTCTGCCACGGACTCCGTACGCCGCTGCGGCCTCACCGCACCCATCATCTCGATCTGCTGTCCTGCCATTGCCGACGCTGCCATCGCGCACCTCTCGCTCTTCTCGACTTCTCTTGCTTCACTCCTCAAAACGAAACCGGACCGGGGTCGTTATTCGAGGAAGGGACTTTTTTGTTACGGGTTGTCTTTCGCCTGAAAGCACGGTGGGACAACCCCGGTCCGATCACTTGTCTCCACGAACGTCAAACCATTTAGAACCAAGTACGACAAAATCAAACTTTGCTGGCCGCTCGCAGCTTTGCGCTTCTCGACCGCGGGTTCCGCCGTTCTTCTTCTTCACCGGCCACAACCGGCTTCTTCGTCAAAACTTCGTACACCTTGTTGCGTCCTGCCTCCCGGAAGTCATCCTTCACTATCCGGTCCTCCAACGAGTGGAAGCTGATCACCACCAGCCTTCCTCCCGGCTTCAGAAGAGATGGCGCGCTCCCGAGCAGCGTCCTGATCTCTCCCAACTCATCGTTCACTCGAATCCGAAGCGCTTGAAAGGTTCTCGTCGCGGCGTGAATCTTGTCGCCTTTCATTGCTGGGGCCGCGGCCGATACGACTCTTGCCAATTCCGCCGTCGTCGTAATCGGCCGGGCCCTCACAATGGCTCTGGCGATTCTCCGCGACCTCCTTTCCTCTCCGAATTCGTAAATCAGGTTGGCGAGCTCGTTTTCGTCTTCCTGATTTACCACTTGCTCGGCCGTCTCCCCCATACGCGTATCCATTCGCATATCTAAGGGACCATCGGTCCGAAAACTAAATCCTCTGTGCGCATCGTCCAGCTGCAGACTGCTGACTCCAAAGTCCGCTAGCAGGCCGTCCAGGCTTCCCGGCTCAATCTCGTTTGCTGCTTCGGAGAAGGCTTTCGGCACCAGCCGAATCTCCGGCATCGCCTCTCCCAGCTCTGAGCGAAGCTCCTCGAGCCTCGCCTTCGCCAGCTCCATCGCCTCGGGATCGCGATCGAAGGCAATCAATTTGCCTTGCGGTCCCAGCCTCTTCGCAATCTCCGAAGAATGCCCGGCGAGTCCAAGCGTTGCGTCCGCTATAACGCCGCCTGGCTGCACATTGAGGTACTCCAAAACTTCTTCTAAAAGAACTGGCACATGCTGCGGTTTCGTCATTCTTCTCCGCCCTCTGCGCTGCCCCTGGGGGCCGACTTCACTTGCTACAAACCAAACTCTGAAAGCGCCATCTGATCGGCCTCGGTCATCGGCTGAGCCTCCAGCTCCGCCTTGAACGAGTCGTGGTTGACGACCTCGAGAAACGTCTGCGAACCAAGCACCACGACGTCTCCCGCCACCTTGGCCGACTCCCGCAGAAGCTGCGGCATCAGCAGCCGGCCCTGCGCATCCATCTCCGCCATCTGGCCGTAGTAGTTCGTCACGTCCAGAAACTTCTTCCTCGCCGGGTTCATGGAGGGGATCGCGGCCAGCTTCTCCTCGATCTTTTCCCACTCCTTCAGCGGATAAATCTCAGCCCGCTTCCCGTCCTTGCTCGTGATGTAGAACTGGGGACCGTAAAGCTCATCCACCCTACGCTTGAACTCCGCCGGAAGCTTCAGCCGGCCTTTTTCGTCCACGCGGGTTGGGTGATTTCCCCGAAACATGACAACCTCGATACCTCTTCCAACTCATTGCTACGAAAGGAGCAGTCTGCGGAGGTAGACTTTGTTCAAATCTTGCTTGATCCAGTCCCTTTTGTTCCACTTTTTACCACTTCCGTCCACATAGTCTCCCAGACGAATGCCTGTGTAAAGCACGGAATTTGAATAAAAAGGGGTTATTCCCACAATGGGATGTGGATAACCCCGTAAATTGGGTTAGCTGGATAGATACCCACTACATATTGGGCTTACGGAGTCGGTTCATATCAAGTCTGTCACTTGTAGGTGCTCGAAGTATCTGGTAAGCGAAATAAAAGCGAAAACTCTTCGCTTTAGCCTTCATTTAAGACCTGCGCGCTCTTTTTCCTCTTCAAAAGCCACACGAGGTAAGCAAGCACGGCGAGGTTGATCAGCAGAAGGCTCAGCCGGAACCAGTTGGGGTGGCGGCTCAGCTCGAAGAGCTCCCAGGGAAGGAAGGAGACGGTCAGGATCAGGGTTAGGTATTCAGCCCAGACCTTCTCCAGCATCAGGCCGATTCCCTCGGTCAGCGCGAGCGCGGAGTAAGCAAAGGTTGCCAGGCTGATCTGCTTTAGACGGTGTGCGTCGATCAAGTCGACCTTATCGAGCAGAAGCGTGACAAATTTACTTTCCGGATCGAACTTGAGTGCGGTTGCCAGGCGCATCACCTCGTCGCCGAGGTCCTTATGCAGCAGGTGAATCGCTCCGACTCCAAGGGAGAAGAAGAGAATTGCCTTGCCCAGCTTGAAGAGACCGATCGCCAGCAGGCCGCGGTCCCGATGCCGATGTTTGTCTATCTCTTGCACGGCCGTTCCGGACTCGATCCAACTGCGATCAGTTCTTAATTCACTTTCCATTCTGATTCTCAGTTGACGGGCTTCCGGAGAAAATGTCAACGCCGCCAAGAGACAAGGACTATCTCGTTCAAAACGAAGATATGATTCTCAGCTTCGTTGTACGAATCAGGAGTGCTTCGCTAAAACCCGCTCCATCAGCCGGTTCAGGTAGGGTCTGGACTTCTGGAGCGCCGCTTCCGCAGTCATGCCGTACTTCGCCCGCAGAGCCTCTACTTTGCCGTGTTCGATGAAGGTGTCGGGCCAGCCGATGCGGACCACGGGAACGCTCAGATCCATATCGCTGAGAGCTTCCATCACCGCCGAGCCGAAGCCTCCGGCGAGGACGTGGTCTTCGAGCGTGATGATGAGGCTCGAGCGTGAGCCGAAGTCTGCCAGGCAGGCGCGGTCGACCGGTTTGGCGAAGCGCGGATTGATGACTGCGGCGGAGAAGCCTTCGTGCTCGAGCATCTCCTTCAGTCGGTTTGCCTCGGGAAGCATGGCGCCGAGGCCGAGAATCGCAACATCGGCGCGGCCAGGGTCGCTGATGATCTCGGCCTTGCCGATCTCGAGCGCAACAGGCTTTGCCTTTGGTTTAACTCCAGGGCCGGTTCCGCGCGGATAGCGGATGGCGGAAGGGCCGTCGTGCAGCATTGCGGTGTACATCATGTCCTGCAGCTCGTCCTCATCCTTGGGAACCATGTGGATGATGTTGGGTACGCTGCGGAGGTAGCTGATGTCGAAGAGGCCGTGATGGGTCGGGCCGTCGTCTCCACTCAGGCCGCCGCGATCCATGCAGAAGACCACGGGAAGGTTCTGCAGGCAGACGTCGTGGACGATGGGGTCGAAGGCTCGCTGCAGGAAGGTGGAGTAGATGGCGCAGAACGGCTTGTAGCCCTTCGTCGCCATGCCAGCGGCGAAGATGACCGCGTGCTCTTCGGCGATGCCTACATCGAAGTAGCGGGTCGGATGGTGCGGGCGGAAGAGATCAAGCGCGGTTCCGTTGGGCATCGCAGCCGTGATGGCCACGACCTTCTTGTTTGCCGTGGCGAGCTTCGTGAGGCTCTCGGCGAAGATCTCCGAGTAGGTCTTCTGGCCGGCGGATTTGGTCTCGCCCGACTCGGGATCGTAGGGTCCGAGGCCGTGGAACTTCTTCTGCTTTTCGAGGGCGGGCTGGAAGCCGCGGCCTTTCTGCGTGATCGCATGCAGCACGAC
>DATHJA010000033.1:0-4831 GCA_035316475.1 Edaphobacter sp.
TTCTTCGTCAAGGAGGACATATCGCTACGGTATCATCCTGCATCGGGCGTATTCGGTGCTGCATCCAACTCCATGCGATTTAAAAAGAGACCGTTGGGTTTCCGGTTTGCATCAGATAAAGGACATCAAGCAAAGTAGTTCCAAAGAGATGCTGCTCGCGGATTCGGATCGAGTCTGCGGATGGAACGAGAGACTCGAGAACGAAGGCATGGAATGAGCGTTGAGTGTTACCCGATCACGGTGTTGCCCCATATCTCGCAGCTTTACCGCGACTATCTCGTCATGGGGGATACCGCCGAGTCGCCGGTGCGCTCCGAGTCTCCAGTGCGGTCGTGGTATGGCTCGGGCGATTCGGGCGGCCCCTTCGCCGGCGGATGGATGAAGTCCTCGCCTCCGGGGGGAGATCGCAATCCGCTGGCGGACGAGCTTCTTCGCCAGAACCATCTCTTCGGAGCAAGCGCGGAGACGGTTGCCAATATCGAAAAACTTCGTGCCGGTGCGCGCGCTGTCGTGACGGGGCAACAGGTAGTCCTGTTCGGGGGGCCGTTGCTTACGCTGCTGAAAGCAGCGACGGCGGTCTCGCGAGCCCGCGAGGCGACCAGGATCACCGGCGTCGAGCATGTGCCGATCTTCTGGATGGCGACTGAAGATCACGACCTGGCCGAGGTCGATCAGGCCGCACTGCTCGATGGAACGGCGGTTGAGGTTCTGAAGGCCGGCCTGCGAGTTCCGCTGCCGATTCCCGTAGGTGGCGTTGCGCTGAACGCCGAGACGGCTCCTCTGCTGGAGCAGGCGATCGAGCGTGCGACCGAGCTGCTGGCGTTCGCTCCGGTGGCGGAGTGGATCCGGGAATCGTATCTCTCCGAGGGGGCCACGCTGGCCAGCGCCTTCGGTCGGCTGATCACGCGCATCTTCGCGACGCAGGGGCTGATTGTGGTCGATGCGGCAAGCCGCGAGTTTCATGCCATGGGAGCCTCGACACTGCGCTATGCCATCGAGCACGCCGATGAGCTCCATCAAGGGTTGCTGGCTCGCTCCGAGGAGCTGACGAAACATGGCTACCACGCGCAGGTGCTCGTCTCCGAATCGTCCTCGCTGCTGTTCCTTCTGGATGAGGGGACGGGCGAGCGTATTGCTCTTCGCCGCGTGAGCGATCTTACCGATCCGGAGGCGCAGTGGAGGGCCGGATCGCACATCTATTCCACGGAGGAGCTGCTCGAGATCCTGGACCGAAGTCCCGAGCGGCTAAGCCCGAATGCTCTTCTGCGGCCCGTGTTCCAGGATACGGTGCTTCCGACGGCCGCTTATATTGGAGGACCTGCCGAGATTGCGTACTTCGCCCAGAGCGAGGTCCTTTACCGCGCGATTCTTGGGCGGGTTACGCCGGTTCTTCCTCGTCTGAGCGCAACACTCCTTGAGCCCGCCATCGCGGCGGTGATGGAAAAGGACGAGGTGCAGGTGCCCGATGCGATGACGACTGCCCAGGAGCTGGCGCAGCGTCTCGGTGCCCGCGCCATGCCGATTCCCTTGAAGCGGAAGCTGGCGGCTGTGGGCAACGCTCTGGAGACGGAGCTGGACGCCCTGACGGAGTACCTGCGCGGCATCGACGGCTCGCTCGGCTCGGCCGCCGAGACCTCGAGCTCGAAGATGCGCTACCAAATGAACCGCCTGCGCCGCATGGCCGCGACCTACGAGCTGCAGAAAGAGGCTTCGCTGAGCAAACATGCGGCAGCGATAACGCTGAACGTCTTTCCCGACGGCCATCCGCAGGAGCGCCTTCTCGCGGGCGTCTGGTTCCTCGCGCGGTACGGCGAGGGGCTGATAGACCGTCTGGTGCAGGTTGCGAACAACCAGTGTCCGGGCCACGTGATCGTTCGCCTCTGAACTTCCTTCCGCCTTACCTTCTTCCACATCTTGCGCACGCGGAGCTTTCGATTCCTTCCATTACGGCATTAGAATGACGCTCTAGGAGTCTGCCATGGGTCTGAGTGATCAGCCATTTGAAGTGATGTGTCCGGATTGCGGAGCGATGTTGAAGGTCGATCCGGTCAGCCGCGCGATCATTGCGCACAAATCCGCGCCGAAGAAGAAGACCTTCGAGGACTTTGGCGAGGCGGCCAAGGCGCTCCGTGAGGCCGATGCCCGGCGCGATACGATCTTTCAGCAATCGGTCGAGGCGCAGAAGAATAAGGAAGATGTGCTGGCGAAGAAGTTTGCCGAGGCTGTAAAGAAGGCAAAGGAGACTCCGCTGGGAGATCGCCCGCTACGCGATTTCGACCTCGATTAATCGGCTTGCGCGAAGCTCTGCACATTTTGCATTTAAACTGAATAAATGCCGCCGATTCTAAATGCGCAGGGCCTGTCCAAAAGCTTTGGTGCTACCCCTCTGTTCCGTGATATCGCCTTTACCGTCTCCGATGGAGACCGGATCGGGCTAATTGGCCCCAATGGCGCAGGAAAAAGCACACTCCTGAAGATCCTTGCGGGAGAAGAAGATGCCGACAGTGGCGATGTGGCTATCCGCAAGCGTGCGCGCATCGGCTATGTCCGCCAGGAGTCGACGTTTGCCCCGGGTAAGACCGTGCGCGAGATTCTGGAAGCCGCGCTTGTCCTGGGAGCTGTTGCCGAGGCGGAGCGAGAGGGCAGGCTGCGCGAGACGAGCGGGCGGATCGGCCTGCCCGATCTTACGGTAGAGGCGTCAACGCTCAGCGGAGGCTGGCGTAAACGATTGGCCATTGCTGAGGCGATCGTGGCGGCACCCGATGTCCTTCTGCTCGACGAACCGACCAACCATCTTGATCTCGCGGGAATTACTTGGCTTGAGGATCTGCTGAACGAAGGCAGTTTTGCATCGGTCATCATTACGCACGACCGCTACTTTCTGGAGAACGTCTCGACGGAGATTGTCGAGATGAACCGCGTCTACGCGGATGGCCTGCTGAAGGTCGAGGGAAGCTACTCGAAGTTCATCGAGACGAGGCAGGCTTATCTCGAGTCGCAGTCGCGCTTCGAGGACTCGCTGCGCAACCGCGTGCGGACGGAGGTGGAGTGGCTTCGCCGCGGCCCCAAGGCGCGCGCGACCAAGGCGAAGGCGCGCATCGACAATGCGAATCAACTGATCGGCCAGCTGAAGGAGGTCTCTTCGCGTGGGCAGAGCACGACGGCGACGATCGGCTTCGCTGCTACGGACCGGCAGACGAAGCGGCTGGTCGAGCTGAACGACATAGCCATCGAACTCGGCGGAAGAACGATCGTTGAGCACCTCAGCTTCCTGATTGCGAACGGTGTGCGTGTGGGTCTGGTAGGACCGAATGGAAGTGGGAAGACGACGATCCTCCGTCTGCTGATGGGTGAGCTTGCTCCCGCAGCAGGCGAAGTTACGAAGGCGAACGGATTGCGGATCGTCTACTTCAGTCAGACTCGCGAGCTGCCGGAGGGCGTGACCCTGCGCCGCGCTCTTGCGCCGGACTCCGACTCAGTGGTGTATCAGGGGAGAGTGGTTCATATTGCCAGCTATGCGCAGAAGTTTTTGTTCACGGGTGACCAGCTAAACCAGCCTGTGGAGCGGTTAAGCGGAGGAGAGCGTGCGCGTGTGCTGATTGCGCGGCTGATGCTCGAGCCCGCGGACCTGCTGCTGCTGGACGAGCCCACGAACGACCTGGACATCGCCACACTCGAAGTGCTGGAAGAGAGCCTGCTGGAGTACAAGGGCGCACTGGTGCTGGTGACGCACGACCGCTACATGCTCGATCGCGTCTCGACGACCGTGCTCGGCCTGGATGGAAAAGGACAGGCCGCGATCTTTGCTGATTACCCGCAGTGGGAGCAGTGGTTCCTCGAACAGGCAACGCAGCAGATCGAACGGGAGACTCCGCCGGCGAAGCCTGTTGTATCTGCGGAGATGTCAACGACGCTCGCAAAGAAGAAGCTCTCCTACCTTGAAGCACGCGAGTTTGCGACGATCGAGGAGCGCGTGGAGGCTGCCGACGCCCGTCTGGATGCGGCGCAGGAGCGCGTCGGCAGCCCGGAGATCGTCGTCGATGCCGCCCGGCTGACAGAAGCACTGGCGGAGATGGAGTCGGCACAGGACGAGCTCGACGCCCTGTATGCCCGATGGGCTGAGCTGACCGAGAAGGCAGGCTGACGCCAGTCGGAGTGATTCCCTGCTGTATGCTGCTGGCATCATGAAGAACTTCGCGCTCTGCCTTCTGTTTGCCTCTGCGACTTTCTCTGGCTCCGCCCAGTCGGCTTCGACGGGAGCACACACCTTTGTCCTTCGCGCTACGCGAATGCTGGATGTTGCCGGTGGCAAGATTGTGACGCCTGCCGAGGTACTCGTCGAAGGAAACAGAATCACCGCGGTAGGGAGCACGGTGACACGGCCGGCTGGCGCTGAGGTAATCGATCTGGGCGATGCAACTCTCATGCCCGGCCTGATCGACGCTCACGTTCACCTGTTCCTGCACCCCGGAGCTGAAGACCTGCAGACCGTGCAGGAGAGTGTTCCCGAACGAACCCTGATAGCCGCTGATGCTGCGAAGCAAGACCTGCTGGCAGGCTTTACCGCCGAGCGCGACATGGGGACCGAAGGCGCAGGCTGCGCCGATGTCGCGGTACGCAATGCGATCAACCACGGCCTGATCCCCGGGCCCAGGATGCGTGTGAGCTGCAATGCCGTCGACATCCTCGGCGGACACGAAGATGCAATCGGTTACAACCCCGCGCAGAAGGTTCTCTCGAACGCCGACTATGCCGACTCCGCCGCAGACCTGGTCAAGGTGATCCGCGAACAAAGAAAGGGAGGAGCGGACTTCACCAAGATCTACGAGAC
>DATHJA010000034.1:0-3348 GCA_035316475.1 Edaphobacter sp.
CAAGGCGATGGTTTCATACTGCACCTCATTGTGGGGTTTGAGTTGGGCTGGCGTTTCGAGCGTATGTTGATTGACGGAGGTTGGCTCTCAACATCTCAATGTTTTCGGGCGGTCCGTAGAGGCAGCGGCTCTGGTTGCCATGGTATCTGCGAGACAGCAGGCCTTCTTTACGCCAACACTTGATCGTACTTTGAGAGACCCCGAGGCGCCGCCGTAGCTGCTCAGTGGTCCCGAAGCCTTGTTCCTGCAATCGCTGCCGGCGGCTCTTGAGCTTATAGGTGTCGCGTAGCCAGACGACTCTATCGAGGGTGTAGGGAACTTGCCGGTAAGTGCGGTGCCCGCGTTCGTTCAGAATCGCCGTGATCTCAACTTCGGAGTGCGTTTCGAGAAGCTCATCGATCGTAGAGACAACGGCCTCAGGAGTTTTGCGCAGCATCCAGGCCGGCAATCCAACGGGTACGGTGAGAGTGCGCGTGGCTCCGCCGCGAAGTCGCACGTGCGCAGTGATGACGTCGGCCTTAATCAAGGTGACGTCTTCGATAAGCAGCCGCACGATGCGCTTACGCTCGCGCGGCTCGACGGTGGGGTCATTCCAGACCCGAGGAAAATCTTCGACCAACGACAGCAACTGCTGGCGCGTATGTGTGTCGATGAGGCGTCGTTCCTTCTCGGTCTGCTGTTCGTATTCTTCCTGCGCCGCGAGATGCAGACGCAGCTTGTCATTCCACTCCGCTTCCAGGTTGTTGACGACGAGCCGATTATCAGGATCCGCCTTCATGTATCGACGCCGTGCCAGTTCCGCCTCGTAGCGGGCGCGCTCGAGTTGCGTGCGACGCAGCTCATCGGTCTCACCGATCCGCGCCTCGATCTCGTGCTGAACGGAGAGTGCGATGTCCATGGTCAACGGCGTCATCAGCTCGATGAGCAACGCGCTGATGGCCTGATCGAGCGCGACGCCGCGGATCTGTTGGCAGATACTGCGACCGCGGCGCACCGAGTCTTCCTGGCACATGTAGATCGGCAACAGCTTCTCTCGAACATGATTGTATTGCATGGTCATGTGCGCACCGCAGATACCGCAGAGCACACGGCCCTGCAGCAGTGCGGGGCCTTCGCGCACTGGCCCGGACGATCGCTGCTTGCCGAATGCCATCGAGTTATCCGTCAGTCGCTGCTGATTGGCGAGGTACTGATCCCAGTTAATGTATCCGATGTGGCTCTCCGGAAAGACGAACTGCCACTCGGCCAAGGGCAACCTCTTCACGTTGACCCGACCGTTTGGTTGCGGGCGGCCACGACTGCGGCCGTAGACAAAGGCGCCGGCATATCGGGGGTTGCGCAATACTTGAAGAACCCGGCAGTGGGTCGGGACCGCCCACGTCAAATCACCCTTCTTCTCACCCACGCGTTGGCGGCACGGAAAACGAAGGCCGTCATCGACCATCCTGCGCACCGCCTGGAAAGCCGATCCGGTGTGCTCAAACGTCTCGAACACCAGCCGCACGGCCGCTTGTACCGATGCATCGGGGTCAAGCCCCAGCACGCCATTGTCTTGATACACGAGACCGACGGGCGGCATCATCTCGAGTTCACCGCGGCGGGCTTTGTTGAGTACACCCCCACGCATTCGCGCCTTTAAAATATGTAGCTCCGCTTCACTCATGGTTCCCTTCAACCCAAGCACCAACCGATCGTTGAAGCAAGTCGGGTCATAGGTGCCGTCCTGGTCCAGGATCAGCGTTCCGGCCATCGCGCACAACTCCAGCAGCCGGTGCCAATCCGCGGAGTTGCGCGCCAGACGCGATACTTCCAGACCCATCACGATCCCGGCTTTACCAAGGGCCACCTCGCTCACAAGTTCCTGGAAGCCGTCGCGATGCTGCGCGCTCGCCCCGGACTTGCCCAGATCGTTATCGATGACATGAATGCGTTCCAGAGGCCAGCCGTAAGTCACGGCGCGCTCGCGCATAGCGTACTGGCGCAGCGTGCTCTCGGTGTTCTCGATGACTTGACGTGCAGTGGACTGGCGAATGTAGAGGTAGGCATCCCGTTCGAGATGCGCAGTGGTGACCTTTATGTCCGGCATGGGGGTGCCTCCTGGCGGGGACTGAGAATCAAGTTGGCAATGAGCTTCACCAGCAATGAACCGGCGGTCTCGTGCTCGGCCGGTGTCCGGACCGACGCCAACGGTGCATTAGGAGGCAGCGCGGCAAGATCGTGTCTACCCAGCGCCCACGCGGCGAGGCCGCGGCGAAGCAACACGCTGAATCCGGCGGCAGGCACACCAGGTCGCTCGATCCCGAACAACTGCTCCCGCAATATCTCGTAATCCTCGCTGGCGCGTGCGGGGATCAAATGGGTGACGGCGGACCGCGCCGTTTTTTTTTGCTCTGCAGCGCACGTTCGAGACTGCGACGATGCACGCTGATCCCAAAGCGCTGTTGAACCTCCTGAACGCACTGCGCGGTCGTGAGAGTTGGGTTCGCGGCCTTCGCCGCGAGAATGTGATGGAGAACTTCGCCGGAAAGCTTGTGCCCGCCCTTCGGGCCGCGCAGCCGCGGTAACAAGCCGGCGAGCCCCTTCTCGGTGAACGCGGTCTGTGCGTGATAGAATGTCGGGCGAGAAACGCCGAAGGCGAACGTTGCCTCCACGATCGAGAGACCTTCGATGCGATGCCGACGCAGCATCTCGTAGCGGGTTTGCAGAAGATCCCGAGCGTCGAAGAAAGGGTTGTTCTGGAAGATCGGATCGAGGATCGCTTCCGGGTGCGGGTTGAGTGTTCCGCTGCGGTCCAGTTCCGCTTTCTTGGCATCGACCTTCCGGCGCTTGGGCATCGAGTTCCTCGGCAAGAAATATGTAATGATATATATGCCGCTTTGAGCAAGTGGTCAATAACATAATCGATGAAACTATCCATATATTGCTTATATGTATCGCGATAATAAACATGTAATGCGGTAGAGCACCCTGTCTGCTTGCGCGGCTATAAGGCATATTTATGATTACACAATCGGCAAATTTACCTTTACACATGATCAATCCCTGCCTTCTTGGCCGAATGACGATCTAGCCGTTCTCGAAGCTCCAGCAGATCGGCCAGGCGAAACGGCGCGCGGCCCGCCGACGCTTCCAGGAAGGCATCGGGAGGCAGCACATCGGTCAAATTGGTCGCAAAAGAGCGCTGTGTTCCATTACCGTCGAAATAGAACACCCGATCCGCGCTCCAGTTTTTACGGCGCTCAAGGAGCTCATAGCGCGTCCCGCGCAACGGATGGAAAGGATGGGTTATAGTGAACCAGCCACTCTCATCCTTGGGATCAGCTGTAGTTGATGGTGCTCGACAACAAC
>DATHJA010000035.1:0-3614 GCA_035316475.1 Edaphobacter sp.
GCATAGTCATATCGTCCAAACGCATGAATCTTGCTGTTCACCTGATGATCGAGGCGCACATCCGCCTGGTCGGCATCGCTGCTTCCATTGCCCGATGCAGCGAAGTTGTTCGTAATCGCCGTGCCGTTCGTGTTCGGAGAGGGCAAAAGCTTCAGCAGAGCAATCGCCTGCGGAGACAGCGCGGAGCGCGGAATCGCGTTGCTCGCATACTGCTGTCCGGGAGCTCCCGTGCCAGCGGTGTGGTTATAGATAGGCTGCGAGCCGAGATACTGGCTCAAGTCGCATGCAGCTCCCGAAGTCTGATCGATACAGGAGTTGCGCACCTGTTGCGTCGGTACCGAAAGCAGCTGACTCGCTCCCAGCCGCTGTCGTGTTCCCTGATAATCCATGAAGAAGAAGGTCCGATCCTTGATGATCGGTCCTGAAAGGGATCCACCGAACTGGCCGAATACCTGGCCAGGAATGTAGTTCCCCGTCACCGGGTCGGGCGTCGACTGCGTGAAAGGATTACGTGCCAGCTGCTCGCCGCTGTGTCGGAAGAAGAAGACATCGCCGTGAAACTGGTTGCTGCCCGACTTCGTCTGCGCGCTTACGATTCCTCCAATCGCGCCCCCGAACTCCGCGTCGTAGTTCGACGAGGTGACCTTCATCTCGCCCACCGAATCGAGCGTGGGGTTAATCACAATAATTCCGAGAACCGGCTCGCGGTTATCCGTACCATCCAGCAACCAGCCCTGCACACCATAGCTCGACCCATTGGTCGTCACCGAGGTCGTGCCCTGCGGATTCTCCGGGCCGTTGATGTTGAACGTCGAGTGCTGCACGCCCGGCGTCAAAAGCGTAAACTGAGTAAAGTTGCGATTCAGATTCGGAAGATTCTGAACTGCTCGCTCATCCAGAATCTGGGCTACATCGGCCCGGTCTGTCTTAAGAGCGGGAATATCGTTCGCCGAAACGTTAACCGTCGTCTCGCTCGTTCCTGTACCCAGCCGGATATCGACCAGTTGTGCTGTGTCTGCGTGTACCGCTATCCCTTTGGATTCGGTCGACGCAAACGAGGGAGCCTCCACTTTCACATCGTAGGTATCAGGAATAAGGTGAGACACGCTCCACGCTCCGCTTTCATTCGTCTGCGCCGTCTGCGTGATTCCCTTCCCAGCATTTGTCACCGTAACTGTAGCGCCCTTAACAACTGCCCCCGAAGTATCGGTCACCGTTCCGTACAGCGAACCGTAGACCGCTTGTGCATGCATGCCTCGCGAACTGGTCAGCAGAAAACACACCACTGCCAACATCAGCCATAAGCGGGCTGCTCTTATATAGTTCAACATCTGATCCTCCTGATGATTGAGGCGCAATCGCCTTCAGTAGAGATGCTCGACCTCACTCAACAGTGCCTAACATTCGGCGTCTCAAAGAACGACTGTCACCGTATTCACGGTGCGCACTCTGTTTGACGGGTGAAATTCCAACGTGAAATACTCGTGAATACTGTGAGTGGAACTGCCGTAAGCCATTCATCGCTTGGAGGCAAGATGAATGATCCGCGTTGGGCCCTCGCTCAGCGTGTCGTTGCAAGCCCTCATCTCAGCTCCTCTCCAAAGCTCGTCGAGTTCTTTCTCTATGTAGTCGACTGCAGTCTGCGCGATGCTCCTGAAGAAGCCACCGAGCAGCAGATTGGCGTTCATGTCTTTCACCGCATCCCTGGCTACAATTCCAGCGACGACAGCATCGTGCGCTCGCAGGCCCGGCTTCTTCGCCTGAAGCTCTCTGCCTACTTCGCCAATGAGGGAAGCAACGAAGAGATGCTCGTCGAGATCCCCAAGGGTCACTATCTTCCCGTCTTTCGCGCAGCTACCCAGAGCCTGCAGCCTGCATCCACGCTGGGCTCCCTTCTACCGGTCGAGATACCTTCCCCCGACACGGAAAGCTCTCCACCGCCCGCGATCGAGCCTCCGCCCCAACCTCGACGCGCCATCCACTGGAAGAGCATCGCAACGGGTCTTCTCTGCCTTCTCATCGGCGCGCTGAGCGGTCTGCTCGAAGGACGCCATCTTCCTTCGACGCCGCAAACCGGGATCGAGCCCTTCTGGAAGCCTTTCTTCGCCGGCGATCCGCCTCTGATCATCTACAGCAATCCTTTATTTAAAGGAACTCCTTACACGGGCCTCAGGCTCGTCCCAGGATCCGGCAACGCTGACGCATCCGGATATCCCGGCGTGCCTGACGAGACCTACACCGGGACCGGCGAAGCTACCGCCATCTACCAGCTCACCCGAATCTTCGACGCCCATCACGCAGCCTTCACTCTGAAGCGAAGCCGCCTGGTCACCTGGGATGAGGCGAAGCTGCGCAACCTTGTCTTCGTCGGCGCATCCAGTCAGAACGGTGCCCTGCAGGACCTGCCTGCCACGCCGGACTTTGCCGTCGACCTGGACGGCAACCACAAAGGCTACATCCTCAACCGTCACCCACATCCCGGCGAGCCGCGAAGCTTTGTTCCCGAATCGCCCAACGACGAGTACGCCATCGTCGCCTCGCTCCCCGGCATTCAGCCCGCTCTCAGGACCGCGGTCTTCACCGGTTTGACCACCAACGGCACCCAGGCAGCCGTCGAATTTACCTGCAGCCCCGAAAATATCCGGCAGCTCACCGACCGCATCGGTCTGGAAGGAGGCGCTCTCAAGCCCTTTGAGGCGGTTCTACACATCAAGTTGAGCGGTGGAGTCCCCATCAGGGCCGATCTCGCAGCCGTTCATTCGCACTGACAACTCAGGATAGGGAATAGGCAATTGGAGAAGCTGCCTTTACACTACCCAAGGCATCCCTGTAACGTTGAACATTCAGATACAGAAAGGGGGGAGCCACCATGGACGACACCGCACAGCGTTGTATTGTAATCATCGCCAAGGCCAAAAATATCCCCACCGACACCATCACTCTCGACACCAGCTTCGAAGAACTCAATATTGACTCCCTCGACAAGATCAATATCTCCTTCGAGGTCGAAGAGGCCTTCGATATCGCCATCCCCGATGACGCCCTCGGCTCCCTCAAGACCGTCGGCGATGTCGTTCGCGGCGTCGATCAGTTGGTCGCAGCCAAGGCAGCCTCCGGCTCTGCGCCTTCCGCCAAACCCGCCACGCCGTAAGCGCATAGGAGCCCTCTTTTTACGTGAACCGTGTCGTCATCACTGGCCTGGGGTGCATCACCCCGATCGGGTCCACCGTCTCCGCCTTTCAAGAATCCCTCTTTTCAGGCACAACCGGCATCGCTCCGATTGCAGCCGTTCCCGACGCCCCTGACGGCGACCCCGGCGTCCGCTACTCTCAGGCAGCTCAGGTCTTCGACTTCGACCCCGCCCAGCACATCGACTCTGGCATCATCGCGGCCACCAACCGCAACACGCAGTTCGCCATCGTCGCCGCTCGCCAGGCCGCGCAGCAGGCCGAGTTGATGAAGCACCACGCCCCCGGCGACATCGCCATCATCATGGGCTGCGCCTGCGGAGGCCGCTCCTCCGAGGAACATGAAGTCAAAGGGCTCTACACCCGCAACGCCCGCGCGCATCCGTTGACCATCGTCCGCACCATGGCGTCTGCCGGAGCCAGCAA
>DATHJA010000036.1:0-10938 GCA_035316475.1 Edaphobacter sp.
CTGACGGCTGCCTATGCCGGGTCGCGTGGAGAGCACCTCTGGTACAACCTGGATCGCAACTCCGCTCCGCTGAGCGCGCTCAGCCTTGGATCGAAGCTGACGCAGCAGGTGGCGAATCCGTATGCAGGAAAGCTGCAGGGAGCGCTTGGAGCGCCGACAGTGGCCTACAGCCAGCTGCTCCGTCCGTTCCCGCAGTACACGGGGGTGAGCTGGTATCACGATCCGGTGGGCGACTCGTACTATGACGCCTTCACGCTTCAACTACAGCATCGTGACGATGCGCACGGGTTGTATCTTCAGGCCTCTTACACGCTCAGCAAGGGGATCAACGATATCCCGGAGCGGTATGCGGGACGCGGAGGCTCGATCATCGATCCTACGAACCTGAGTCTCTCCCGTGCTGTCGCGGAGTACGACCGTCCGAACTACCTGGTGATGAACTACATCTACCAGATTCCCTTTGGTCAGGGGCATCGCGCGCTCGGACATGGACCGGTGGGTTACATCATCGGCAACTGGCAGTGGGCGGGCATCATGACCTACGGGTCGGGTACCCCTGTCGTCATTACCGTGCCGAACAACACCAACCTGCCTGGTATTGGAGCGGTGGCCAACAGGGTTCACGACGCTCATCTCAAGAGCGGACAGAATCCGGATAACTGGTTCGACACGACCGCCTATGCGATTCCGGCGGCGTATACCACCGGCAATGGAAACCGCAATGAGCCGAATCTCCGCGGACCTATGTATGGCAATTGGGACATGAGCCTGAACCGGAAGCAGAAATTTGGAGAGAAGGCCGTCTTCGAGCTGCGCTTCGAAGCGTTCAACGCGTTCAACAACCGCAACCTGGGCGCGCCGGATGGATCGATCACGTCAGGCACGTTCGGTAAGATCACCAGCAGCAACCAGCCGCGTAATCTTCAGATCGGAGGCCGGTTCTCCTTCTGAAGAGTACAAAACGAAGAACGGGCAGGCCCTAGGGTCTGCCCGTTTTTTATTGGAATACGGTGTTCTCGTCCGCCGCCTTGCGGGAATTGCCGAGGATGGTTGACGATCGCATATCGCTGTCCTATAGTTGTGTCGCGTAATAAGCACAATGTATTGCTTATTGTGCAATTAAAGAAAAAGAGCGTCGAGCCACGCCGAAGTGTGCTCGGGGGAGTGTGGATGAGAAAGAGTCTGGTTCCGCTGATCATACTGCTTGCTGCTGAGATCGCATTTGCATCAGGACCTTCCTTCACGCCCGATGTCCGGTTTACCGGGTCCACGACGAAGGGCTGGCACACGTTTGGTAATGCGAGCTGGAGCGCTGATGCTGGCACGATTACAGGGAAGCCGGCCGATAGCGGTGGGGGCTGGCTGGTGCTGGACGATTCCTATCAGGACATCAGTCTCTATACGGAGTTTCGTTGTGAAGATGGCTGCGAGACCGGGGTGCTGTTGCGTGCCGAGAAGACTCCGGACGGTGGGATGAAAGGCATTTATGTCTCGCTCGACGATTCGGTGCTGAACACCTATGCGGTGACGATCGACTCCAGCGGAAAGATCACAAAGAAGGAGAAGCTGCCCCGAGGCGGCCTGCTGGCTCGCGTAACACCTCCGCCTCCTCCCTCGCAGTCGCAGGGCGAGAACAGGCCGAGGCCGCAGAGGCCCAGCGTCGAGCTTCCCCTGAAGCCGGCTGATACCTCGCTTCGGTCTCATGAATGGAATTCGGTGGAGATATTCTTCGACACCAACACGGTCCGGTCGTTCCTCAACAACGGCCACCAGCAGGGCTTTGTAGGCGAGGATGGCGGCTATGGCCCAGTGGCGCTGTACGTGGGCGGCAAAGGCTCGGTTCATTTTCGCAGCACAGCCTACATGGACATGTCTTTGAAGGTGCGCGATGAGGAGAAGGTTGGGCCGCACTTTCGCAAGCAGAGGCTGAGCGATTTTTACTACTCGTGGGGAACGGCCGCTGCTGATTTCAACCACGATGGTGTGCTCGATGTCATCTCCGGGCCATACATCTACTACGGCCCCGACTACAAGAAGTCGCGCGAGATCTACTATGCATTGGCCTCCAACCCGACGACGGAGTTCGCAACCGACTCGACGACAGAGTTTGCCGCCGACTTCAACGGTGATGGCTGGCCCGATGTACTTACGGTGATGTTCGGCGGTGGTCCCAGCATGCAGCTCTACATCAACCCGAAGGGCGAGAAGCGTCGCTGGCAGAAATATACGGTAGGCACGGGGGTTCAGAGCGAGATCGCGATTCTGAGCGATATCGATGGCGATGGGAAGCCGGGGCTGGTCTACTCCGGCGATGGGCGCGTCCGTTATGCAAAGCCTGATCCTGCAAAGCCGACAGAGAAGTGGATTGTGCATGATATCTCCGAGAGCGGCTATGGTGCGGGGCATGGCATCGGTGCGGGTGACATCAACGGCGACGGCCGCGTCGACATCGTGGATCCGTATGGCTGGTGGGAGCAGCCTGCGGCTGGAGCGGACTCCGGTCCGTGGACTTATCATCCTGCTGCCTTTGCTCATTTCGGCCGAGGGATGATGGGAGGCAGCGTCATGGCTGTCTATGACGTCAACGGGGATGGACTCAACGACGTTGTGACTTCGCTCAACGCGCACGGCTGGGGGCTTGCCTGGTACGAGCAGAAGAAGGATCCCGCAGGCAAGATCAGCTTCACGGAGCACATGGTCATGGATGATTTTTCGACCAAGAATGCCGGAGGAGTTACATTCTCGGAGCTGCACGGCACGTCGTTCGCAGATGTCGATGGAGACGGGATCCCGGACTTCATCGCCGGCAAGCGTTACTTCTCGCATCTCGACACCAATCTCGATCCCAATCCTCGAGGAGCGCCGGTTCTGTACTGGTACAAGACGGTTCGGAACCGTCAGGTCCCCGGCGGGGCGGAGCTGCTTCCTCAGTTGATCGATACGCACAGCGGTGTCGGGTCGGATGTGCTTGCCGTCGATCTGAATCATGACGGGGCGATTGACGTTGTGACGTCCACACGATTTGGAACCTTCATTTACTGGGGGACTCCACGACACACCGCAGCCGTTCAAAAGAAATAGCCGCCGCACAACCTGGCATGGAGATCGAACGCATGAACTCGCAAGATCAGACTCCGTCATCTGACCGGGAGAAGAACCTGCTGGGCAGGCGAGAATTTCTTGGAGGCATCGCAGGTGCGGTAGGGTTTGCGGCCACGGCTGCGCATGCTTCTCCGCAGGCGCCCTCGACGAAGACTTCGCGCTTCGCGACAGTATCGGACGCTACTACGGTTGCGGAGACCAGCGCCGGAAAGGTGCGTGGGTTCAGGCACAATGGAGTCTTCGTCTTCAAGGGGATTCCGTATGGAGACTCTACAGCGGGACGTAATCGTTTTATGGCTCCTGCAAAGCCTCAGCCGTGGACTGGCGTCCGTAATGCACTTCATTACGGTCCGGTGTGCTACATGCAGGATCTTTTGTTTCTCCAGACGGACTACAAAAATCTTGCCTCCGCAGACGAAGATGCTTTTTTGCTTCATCGCGGATCTGCGGTAACGGTTCCGGGTGAGGATTGTCTTCGCTTGAACCTGTGGACACCCGAGATTAACAGCAAGCACAACGGCCAGCACAAGCGCCCTGTGATGGTCTACATGCACGGCGGCGGCTTTGCGAATGGTTGCGGGCATGATCTGCTCTCGTACGAAGGGGAGAGCCTGGCCCGCAATCATGACGCGGTGGTGGTGAACCATAATCATCGGCTCAACGCATTCGGCTACCTGAATCTCTCCGGCTTCGGTCAGGAGGAGTTCGCGGATTCGGCAAACTGCGGCCTGCTGGACCTTGTCGCCGTGCTCGAATGGGTGCGAGAGAACATAGCGACGTTTGGCGGCGATCCCGGCAATGTGACGATCTTCGGTCAGTCCGGAGGAGGAGGCAAGGTAGTCGCGCTCATGGCCATGCCCACGGCTAAGGGGCTCTTTCACCGCGCGATCGTGCAGAGCGGACCCTTCCTCAGAATGCTTACTCCCGACTACTCCAACGAGGTGGCGGAGAAGATTCTCGGCGAGCTCAATATCCAGAAGTCGAATCTTCGCGATGTTCAGACGGTGGACCCTCGCCGTCTCTCCGCGGCAGCCGTGGACGTCATGCGGAAGATGCCAAAGCAGCCTCCTTCGCTGCGCGATGGCTTCGGCACGACCGGCTGGGCTCCCACTGTGGACGGCCGTATTCTTCCCGTCCATCCCTTCGATCCTGCCGCACCGGAGATCTCCTTCGACGTCCCGCTCATAACGGGCACCAACCTAAATGAGTTCGTCAGCGCACTCGATCACCCGGACGCGCGCTCCATGACAGAGGAGCAGATGCAGGGGAGCGTGCGTGAGAGCTTCGGCACCGACGCACCGGGTATCATCGCGGCCTATCGGCGGGAGTATCCCAAGGCTGCGCCTTTCGACATCTTTGCGGCGATCGCGGCCTCGCGTCTCCGCCTTCCCTCGGTCGAGCAGGCAGCTCGGAAGGCTGCGCTTGGCCGCGCTCCTGCGTACTCATATCTCTTCGCCTGGCGTACGCCGGTTCTCGAGGATCGCGTAGGCACATTCCATGCCTGCGAGATCTCGTTTGCGTTTGATAACGCGGAGCTGTGCGATCACTATAGCGGGGGAACACAGCAAGCCCTGACACTCTCCCGGCAGATGGGCGCCGCCTGGGTCGCATTCGCGCGCACCGGAGATCCGAACCACAGTGGATTGCCCCATTGGCCGCGATACGAGGCCAGAGCTAAATCGACGATGATCTTCGATTCTCCGTGCAGGGTCAAAGACGACCCCGAGGGCGAAGGCCTCCGGCTTATCGCTGCCTCCAACCATGCCGCAAAGGATTCGTAAGCGAATCCTCATCTCTCACGAAGCGGGGTGCAATGCGTATCCATCGTTCCTTCATAGTCGCTCTGTCCGTTCTGATCTGCAGCGCCGTACAGGGAATGCCGGCGCAGCAGCCAGGCTCTCCAGCTTCGGAAGATCAAAGTGTCGTTGATGCCGACGGTACCGCCCACCTGACGCGCGTTGTGCCCGTGCCGCTCACGGTCAGCGCGGAGGCGCGCAGATCGCTGTCCAAAAAAGTTGTCGATCCGCCGGTCGGGGAGACTCTCGCGGCAAAGCGCGCGCGCACCGATGCGTATCACCATAGCGATGCAGAGGCCTATCTGGCACTTTACCCATCGCATATCGAAGCGAGCTCGATTGGCGGTGTACCGGTTCGGGTGATCGCTCCTGCCGCCGGCGTCCCCGAGGACAGGAAGGACCGCGTTCTCATCAACCTGCATGGTGGAGGGTTCACGACCGATTCGGGTTCGCTGACGGAGTCCATCCCGATCGCCGCCCTCACGCGCACCAAGGTCATCGCTGTGCTTTATCGTCTTGCGCCGGAGCATCCATTCCCCGCTGCGGTTGACGATGCTGTGGCGGTCTATCGCGAACTGCTGAAGTCCTACAGGCCGGAACACATCATCGTCTACGGCGCTTCGGCGGGAGCCATCCTTACCGGCGAGATGGCGGTGAAGCTCAAGATGCTCGGGCTGCCCATGCCCGCGGCTCTCGGCATCTTCTCCACGACCGGAGATTTTTCTGCCAGCGGCGATACGCAGTCCATCTACACGGTAACGGGAGTAGCAGGAAGACTTAGTCCTCCGCGCCGGGACCGTCCGTTTATAGCGGACTATGTCGGCTCGGCCAATCCCCGCGATCCTGTTCTATCTCCTCTTTATGCTGACCTCAGCGGGATGCCTCCGGCTCTTTTCCTGAGCAGCACGCGGGACATGATGCTGAGCTCCACGACCGTTCTGCATCGCGCTTTTCTGCGTGCCGGCGTCGAGTCGCAACTGGTCATCTTCGAGGCGTTGAATCATGGCTTCTGGTACGAGGCCGGTCTGCCGGAGACGAAGGAGGCGAACGGCATCATCGCCCACTTCTTTTTGAAACGTTTCAACCTCCCCTAGGCGTCAAGGCAGTAGCAGTATCGGGGGCAGGTATTTCTTCGCGCGTTCGTGCGAGAGGTGCGACCACGCAGGCACCTCAAAATTTTTGTGATCTACAGCAACACAATTTCTTGACTGCCGCTCTCTCGTGTTGTTAGGATTTGCCCCGGCTCATGATGCAAATAATTTTGCGTATTACGCAATAGAAGAAAACGGCTTGAAGCCGGGCACTTCATGGCTTAGGGAGGCATCGCAAATGAACGTCAACTGGAAAAAATATTGGACCCTTTGGGCAGTCCTGCTGGTCTGTCTCGCTCAGGCAGCTTATGCACAGGTTCGCTCCGGCACCATCACCGGCACCATTAGCGATTCAACGGGAGCCGTCGTCTCTGATGCCGATGTCATCGCCAGAGATGAAGCGACCAACGTCGAATACAACGGAAAGACGACCGAGACCGGGCAATTCACCATTCCTTATCTGGCGGCGGGTACCTATACCGTTACCATCGCCAAGACTGGATTTCAGAAGTTTTCCGCTACCGGCGTACAGCTTGCTGCCTCTCAGACGGTAAAGGTCGATGGGACATTAAGCGTCGGCACGGCGACTGAGCACGTCGAGGTCCAGGCCTCGGGCACTCAGTTGCAAACCGAGAGCAGCACGATTGCGGCGGCGGTCAGTGCCGAGGTGATCGACGCGGTTCCCAACATCACCCAGAACCCTCTCTATTTCGCCACGCTCCAGAACGGCGTTCAGCCTCGCGTTCAGACTTCGAGCAGCCAGAATCTGAACTCCTTCGGCATAGGCGTAGCCGGCCGTGCCCAGTTTTCTTCTATCGGCGTCAATGGCGGTCGCGCTTTTGAGAATGACATTCAAATCGACGGTCTCCCTATCACCGGCAATGGATTCAACGAAGCCGCCGTTATCCCAAACCAGGAAGGCATCCAGGAAGTCCGGGTCATCAGCAATAACTTCACCGCCGACTACGGACGCGGCATGTCGGTACTGGTGATGAACACCAAGTCGGGCGGAAACCAGTTCCATGGCCAGGCCTCGTACATGATGCGCAACGAAGCTCTCAACGCGAACTCGCCGGGCAACAAGCTCCAGGGGCTCCGCAGGCCGGCATTCAAGGTCCACGACATGGGCGGCGCGCTCTCCGGGCCGATCGTTCGAGACAAGCTGTTCTTTTCCTCCAGCTTCCACTACCAGCGTTACGACACAGGGGTGAACAATCAGTCGACGGTACCGACTGCGCTCGAGCGCGTGGGCGACTTCAGCCAGACGTTCATCAACAACAACGGTACCCCCGTCCCGGCGCAGCTATACGATCCATATAACGTGACCCAAATCGCCCCCGACACGTATCAGAGGGCACTTATTCCGGGTGCGAAGATCCCGAACCCGAGTCCCCAGGCGCTGTTGATGTATAGCTTTTATCCACTGCCGAACCGGGCGCCCCAGGACGTATACAACACCAATAACTACTTCTCCAGCACCGTCAATTCGGTGCGCAAGCAGACCTTGAACAGCCGCATCGATTACAAGCTGGGCAAGCACTCCATCTACTCCAGCGGCGGTTACGACTTCGGTACCATCACGCAGCCGCGTGCCTTCGGTACTGCACCCTTCAATAACGCTCCTACCGTGACCAAGGACAACAACTACTACGCCCAGATCGGCGATACGATTTTGCTGAAGCCGACCCTGTACGTTGACGTCCGGTACGGTGTCACCAGGATCAGCACCTTCAACCTCGCTGGGAATCAGTCGGGCTTTACCCAGTACAACGACTTCGGCATTGCTCCTGCAACGCAGGCTCTCTTCGCCGTGACGGGTTCGGCTCCTGTGGTGAATCCCAACGGGTTCACCGGCGGAACGGGTGGTGGAAGCAACTGGACTGGACTCTCATCGGGACAGTTCGCCAACAAGCGCGAGAGCCAGATCGCTCATGCGGTCAACGGCAGCGTCACCAAGGTGGCGGGCAACTGGACCTACAAGGCCGGTGCGGAGTATCGCGTCATGCTGGCCAACTACACCGACTTCGAAGAAGGTTCGGCGAACATTGGCGGCTGCTGTGCCAACGATCCTGGGGGCAACTACTCCTTCCAGTTTGTCAATGCCTCCGGCGGTTCCGTGGCATCCAGAAACGCTACCCCTGCTCAGCGGGGAGTCAATGCAGCGGCGATGCTGTTGGGACAGGGAGTCTGGTTCGTCCGTCCGGGCGCGAATCTCAAGCCTGCCTATTCGGCAAAGTACTTCGCCGTCTACAGCCAGAACGACTGGAAGATAAAGCCCAACCTTACGCTCAACCTCGGCCTGCGCTGGGACGTGCAGCCTGGCCTGACCGAGCGTTATAACCGGATGACCGGGATCGACTTTACGAAGAAAAACCCCTTCGGCTCGCAGGGCGTCTTCGCCTTCCCCGGCGCCAACGGCTACAGCCGTGGCCTCTGGGATACGGAGTACCACGACTTCCAGCCGCGCGTAGGCTTCGCCTGGCAGGTCTATCCGGGAACAGTCGTCCGTGGCGGATTCGGCATTACCTATCTGCCCACCAACAGCGGCTACTTCTCTAGCTCCAACGACTACGGTGGTGCTCCGTTTGCCGCCGGCAACCAGTCTCTTCCCTATGGCACCTCGCCAAACGGTGTCCCCGTCACGCGTCTTACTGATCCGGGTACCCTTGTAGCGGCCGTCGGCGCGAACCAGGCTGCTCCACAGATTTACGGAACGCAGACGACCTACTTCGACAGGCATCTGAAGAACCAGGTCGCAAAGCAGGGAAACCTGTTCATCGAGCAGGCCTTCGGTAAGGGGCAGCAGTGGATCATGTCTCTTGGATGGAGCGCCTCGTTCTCCGACAACCTCACCACGCGCGGCCAGCCCATCGAGAACGTTCAGAGCGTCGATCCTTCCATCCGGGCCACGTGGCGTTCCCAGTACATTGCCAGCAATGGAACGAACCCGGCTACCACCCAGGTGGCAAACCCGTATCAGACCGGCAGCACACTCATCCCCTTCCAGGGAGGGTTGTCCGGCCGGACCATCCAGCAGCAGATTCCTCTCACGCCGTATCCGCTGCTGTGGGGCGCGACGCTCGATGGCTCGCGCGGATATGGAAGCTACAACTCGCTTCAAGCCAGCCTTTCGCACTCCTTCACCTCGGGCCTCAACCTGCGAATGAATTACACCTGGAGTAAGGAGCTGGATTATGTAACGACACCCGTCGAAGATGGGCAGGGAGTCAACGCGGGCGGAACCGTTGGTACGCCTGACCTCATCAATAACCGCCTCAACCGCAACTACGGCCTGGCCGATGTACCCCATCGCTTCGTCGCAACCGTCGTCTATACCTCCCCGTTCGGCAAAAACGGCAAGCATGCCCTGGAGAACCCGGTCGCCCGGTTTGTTGCCGGCGGCTGGAGCCTCGGGTCGGTCATCAGCCTTCAGGGGGGCATGCCCATCGTTGTCAGCATGAGCAACGGTGCACTTACCTCGCGGGTGGATCGCATCCCCGGTGTACCGATCCAGGTGCCGAAGGCGCTGCAGAGACGCTACAATGGCAAGGAAACGGTCACGCTTCCCTGCGGCAAGACGGTTACCCCCAATAACTTTCAACTGCTGAAGTACAACGCCTGCGCCTTCTCGGGGCGAACGGTGACCAGCCCGACCGGTAGAGTTCTGCAGGACATCTACTGGATTGGAAATCAGCCGCAGACCAGCGGAGATATGCGCGGCTTCGCTCGCTACAATGTCGACTTCAGCCTGCGCCGCGCCTTCCCCATCTACGAGCGGTACCGCATCGAGATCTCCGGGGAAGCAACCAATGTTCTCAACAACACGCAGTGGAATAACTCTGGAAACACCAACACCGGGAGCCTCGGTTCAACAATCTTGGCGAACAATCCATCAGCCGGCTTGATCACTGGGCTCGGCGACAATACTAACTTCGGAACGTTCAACACCAACGCCTACGACCCGCGTCAGATTCAACTGCATGCGAGGTTCATCTTCTAACTTCAACCCTTCGGCGCGGCCAGCGAAAGAGTGCTGAGCCGCGCCGAAGCGATGTTCTACAGTACGCTGGCGTCAGGATTGCCGCGGCATCCGTTTCGTAAAAACAGATCGAAGAATGAAATCTCTGCGTGAAGCAATCACACTGAAACTTACAAAAAGGCTCTCTGATGAAATTTCGTGATCGTGGTCTGAAGCTTATTGCCGGCGGCGCCGGAGTTGCAGCTCTCTCTGTCTTTGCAATCTATGGTGCCGTAGGCAAGAGCGGCTCTGGAAAGCCTACGAACGTCGATTGGGCAGCCTACGAAGCGAATCAGGGGGCGAATCACTATTCTCCGCTTGCGCAGATCAATCGCACGAACGTGAAAGACCTGCAGGTGGCCTGGACCTACGATATCGGCGAGTCGGTCTCGATCGACAATCCGCTGATCATCAATGGAGTCATGTACCTCAGCGGCAAGAATGGCGGCGCCATATCGGCGCTTGAAGCCGCTACAGGCAAAGAGATCTGGGTCTCGGAGCCGAAGATGGTAAGCGCTCGCCAGCGCGGTCTGACATATTGGGAGAGCGCCGACCATACCAAACGGCGTATCGTGTTCTACCGCGCCAACCATATCCGGCAGATCGACGTGGAGACAGGCAAACTCGACCCAGCCTACGACGTGGACCTGAAGCAAGGCCTCGAGCGCGATCCGGAGGTCATCTTCAATGTGCAGAGCGTCTCGCCGCCGCGGGTGTGGCACGACACGCTGCTCGTCGGCTCAGCCCCGGGTGAGGAGTATGGATCGCCCGTCGGAGATATCCGCGCCTTCGACCTGAATACAGGAAAGCTGGTATGGCAGTTCCACACCATTCCGACGCCCGACGAGCCCGAGGCGAAGACCTGGGGACCCAATCCGCGCGCCTTCAACGGAGGAGCGAACTCCTGGACGGGATCCTCGGTGGATGAAAA
>DATHJA010000037.1:0-4105 GCA_035316475.1 Edaphobacter sp.
TGTGCGGATGATGTTGGCTATTGGATTTTTGTTTGATGCTCAAATCCGCGGATCCTCCCTGAGTCGTTGCGGTTCGTTTCAGTCATCACCTATCTCATTCAGACGCAGAGGCAGTCGCTGCACGAAAGGCAATGCCTGCGCCTCCCTACAGTAAGAAGGAGAAGGAACCATGTCACACACTCTTCGCGATCACGAATCGTCTTCTTCCGGCGCGATCTCGCGCCGCGGTTTTCTTAAAGGAGCGGCCGCAACAGCCGTTGTCACTCAGACAGCTGTGCCGGTCGCAAAGGCGCAGGACTTTGGTACCGAAGGTCAGTGGGGTGGCAACTACGGCCGCCGCCGCTTTGCATACCTCGGCACCTATACGGTTGGAAATGGCGGGAACGGCGAGGGTATCTATCTCTACGAGAGCCTCCCGGGTACTGGCGAGCTGAAGCTGATAAAGCTGGCCGCCTCGACTCCCAGTCCATCGTTTCTGGCTGCGTCGCGCTCAGGAAATTTTCTATACGCGGTCAACGAAGTCTCAAACTTTCAGGGAACGAGCGGATCTGTAAGCGCTTTCGCGGTAAATCGTCAGACGGGAGACCTTACCTTAATCAACACGGTGAGTTCGCAGGGAGGCGGAGCTACTTTTCTAAGTATGGATGGGTCGGGAAAATTCCTGTTTGTGGCCAACTATGGTGGAGGCACACTGGCCGTGATTCCTGTAAATGCGGACGGATCGGTAGGTGACGCCGTAGATGTGCATCCCGATGTTGGTAATGTTGGACCGACGACGGCGACGAATGCTCCTCCCGGAAGTTTTGCCTTCAGCGGACATGATGGTCCACATGTGCACTGCGCCATTACAAGCCCAGACAACAAGTTTGTTCTACAGACTGACCTGGGACAGGATCGGATTTACGTCTACAGCCTTGATTCGGCGTCGGGCAAGCTTACTCCGGCGACGGTACCGTACGTCTCGTTGCCACCAGGTGATGGTCCGAGGCATCTTGCATTTCATCCCAACGGACGGTGGCTGTACTCGATTCAGGAGGAGGCCTCGACGCTGACGTTTTTCAGCTATGACTCCTCCTCCGGAGGGCTGATCTCGCAGCAGACGATCTCTGCGCTGCCCCCGGGATTTGCGGGAACGAGCTTTGCCTCGGAGCTGCGGTTCTCTGATGACGGCCGCTTTCTTTATGCCGCGAATCGGTTGCATGACAGCATTGCCGTATTTGCTGTGAACTTCAAGGGCGAGCTGAAGTATGCAGGAGAGGCGGCAACACGAGGAGATTATCCGAGGCAGTTCACTCTCGATCCCACGGGGAACTTTCTCTACTCCTGCAACCAACGCAGCGATAACCTTACATCGTTCCGGATCGATCGCGAATCTGGAGTGCCTAAGTTTATCGGGCAGTATCTTCCGGCGGGAAGTCCGTCGTGCCTGATCTTTCTGCCCTCAGGAAGATAAGCTGTTTCTTTAGTAGAAACCCATACGGGTGGCCTCTTTCGAGTGCCGCCCGAATGGGTTTTTGGCAGTCCAGTGGATGTTACTGGATGCTGGATTCGAAGACCTGATAGCGATGTTCAAGCTGCCATTGCTCTGTGGCCTTCTCACTCGATTGCAGGAAGGCTTCACACTTCGGCGTGGGCTTTTCGGCGCCGAGGGATTGAGCGGCACAGGCCTGGTTGACGGAGGTGAAGGCGTCGGGCTGGGCCCAGAGGCTTGCTCCGGATAGGAAGCTGTGTTCGATGGAGGTGCGGGCCATACGCTTAAGGTCGAGATAGCCCAGATGAAAGTCGAGTACGGCGCGGGTGTATTCGTGCGTGATATCGATGCGGGAGACGCCTTCGTCGTCAGTAGAGAGCGCGACGGGGACACCGGTGGAGCGATAGGCGGGCAGAGGATGCCACTGCTTTTCGACACCGAGGATGACGTCGTTTGAGGTGAGGTTGATCTCGGTCATGATGTGGCGGGAGGCCATCTCCTTGAGGAGAGCGTGGGGATGGTCTTCGTACATAATGTCGACGCCGTGGCCGATGCGCTCGGCGTGGCCGAGTTCAACTGCCTCACGGATGTGGAAGCGGAGGCCGTCGGGAGTAACGAGGCCGGGAGCGATCTCACCGGCGTGGAGGGTGATGTGCACGCGCGGATAGACAGAGTGCAGATAGTCGAGCATAAGCATCTGCCGGTGATATTCGGACATGGAGAGGTAGCCATCCTCGGGCATGACGAAGTTGATGCCGATGACGAGAGGGTGGCCAGAGTCTAACTCGGACTGGATGGTCTCGAAGCCGAGTAGGGTCTGGGCGAAGACCTGCTGGGGTGGGAAACCGCGAAGGATCTGATAGAGGAAGCGGATCTTTACGGCACAGGCGGGCGTGGCTGCGGGAGTTCCGCAGTGCTCGATGCGGTCACTGGAGTCGAGAGCGTCGGAGAACTCCTTGCGGTTGGAGGCGGCGATGTCGCGGAGGCCTTTGGATAGTAGTTGCTCGCGGAGACGGGCGAGATCGTTCCGGGAAGCACCCGTTGCATCGCCGGTCAGGTTAGTAGCAGGATCAGCGGGAGTCGCGGGCCAAGGGATGGAGTAACCGAGCTTGGCTGCGTTGAGGAAGTCGGGAGTATGCATGACTTCGAGGTACTGCTCATTCTGCGCGGCGGCGCGAGAGGCGACTTCGTCGAGCCATTCGCCGATGTGAGCGTGACTGACGGCTGCAAATCGAACGAAGGTTGCAAAAAACTGGTCGTGTCCACTGGTTCCTGCGCTGGGGACGAAGCTGCGCATGGAGAAGTCGTCGACGAGGGTGTCGTAGAGCGCCTGATCCTTTAAAGCGTCTTCGACGCGGCGATTCCCTTCTCCGCAGGCCGTGGCCGAGGGCTTGAAGAGGTGACGTGTAGCGGGACTGTAGCAGAGGCCGTCGGAGGCAGCCTGGTGAATGAAGGTTTCGGCATAAACTGCGCCGGAGAGGTGCATGTGAAGATCGCCGCCCTTAGGCATGTCCGCAAGAAATGCGTGAAGCTGGAGGGGATTCTGAGAGGCCAGATTGAAGGCACGGATGGCGCGCTGCTCGGCCGCAGATGGAACGGAAGAGGCGCGGGGACTTACGGGAACAACAGATGTGGATTGTGCTTCTGCGACGACGGGAAGACAGAGAGACAGGGCGAGAGCAAGGTACGGAAGGGGGCGGAGCATGAGGCGTCCTTGAAATTAGTGGTTACAAGAAAGGATAGCGCGGTATCGATTTCGAGAGACGTTTGTGAAGTTTGGAGAGAATGGCCCCGGGTTGATATACTTGACCTGCGTTTGAGTCGTCGGATCCTTTCGGCGATGAAGCTCTCTTGAAAAGGCTGATGCGACAGACGTACGCCCGGGCGTTCTTGGCGATCCCCGAATGAGGCGTTTTGCTTGATTGCCAAGGCCAGATAGCTCAGTGGTAGAGCGCGGCCCTGAAAAGGCCGGCGTCGGCGGTTCGATCCCGTCTCTGGCCACCATTTAGAATCAATAGCTTATCAAGGAGTGCTGAGTAATTCTCCGAGGCCATTTTACCTTTTCCCTTGTAAGCTATTGAAAATAATAAATCAACGTTGTTCCCGTCAGCATAAAATCTATTTTTTTAACTACCTGCGAAGTGAGTTAATCCCGTCGCGCAGTTTGTCGTTATGAGTTCGTGAAGTGATCGAGCCCGCTCGATGACAACAACCTCTTGAGACACCACACCTAGGGAGCACTTGGACTGTTGAAGACACGATCCCAACGGTGGCCTTCTTGTTCGCCCAATTTTTCGGGCGTGTAACATCACAGAAGCTCTATGCGACTAAGAGAATATGAACATCTTTGCTCGCCGCACACACGCATCCGGGAGTTCACGCGCACATCCAGGAAGCACTAGTCATCTCCGGGTAGCCGATTCCACGCCGTTGCACCTGCCACCCTTCGCAACTCGGGCCCTCCTGGCGGTCCAGCATCCAAAGCCGACGATGCCAAAGATCGTGACAGAGTCTCCTCCGAAAACATAGGCCAGGCTATTGTCAGAACTCCTCGTAAATCGATCTAGACAATCGCCGAGTCTTCTGCTACACAATCCTTACAGCATTTTTAACCTTCACTGGCCTTGCCACACT
>DATHJA010000038.1:0-2732 GCA_035316475.1 Edaphobacter sp.
GGCATCGCTGGAAGAGGGCGACTCACTGACGATTGAGTTCGAGAGCGGCACGGTGCTTGGTCTTTCCTTGCGCGAAGAAGATGTGGATGGGCCGGAGTCCGGGAGCTACTCGGAGACCGGTGACGCAGTTGATGCGGAGGAGTTTTAGCGATGGCAGATGAGAAGTTCGTAGGTTCGCCAAAGAAGGCGACGACCCATGTCAACCAGAATGAAGACCTGATCTTTGAGAAGTCGTCGCCGGGAAAGAAGGCTTACCGGCTGGCCGAGCTGGATGTTCCAGCCGTGGATGCCGCTTCCCTGCTGGGCGCGGCGTTGCGCACCGACCTTGGTGTGATGCCGGAGTTGAGCGAGATCGAGATCATCCGGCACTTCACGCGGCTTTCGACGTGGAACTATGCGATCGACCTCGGAATGTATCCGCTGGGTAGCTGCACGATGAAGTACAACCCCCGGGTGAATGAAGCGGTGGCGCGATTGGAGGGGATTGCCGAGGCGCATCCTTATCAGCCGGAGTCGTTGTCACAGGGCTGCCTGGGGATCATGAAGACCCTCTCCGACGCGCTGATCGAGATTACGGGCATGGATGCGATCACGCTGCAGCCGGCAGCTGGTGCTCATGGCGAGTTCACGGGCATCCTGCTGGTTCGGGCTTACCATGAGAGCAAAGGCAATCCTCGGAAGAAGATCCTGATTCCGGATTCGGCGCATGGGACGAATCCGGCGACTGCAGCTGTCTGCGGATATGAGGTTGCGAACCTGAAGTCGAACGCTCAGGGCATGGTGGATCTGACCGAGCTGGAGCGGATGGTCGATGAGGATACCGCGGCACTGATGTTGACGAATCCTTCGACGATCGGCGTGTTCGAGAGCGACATCCACAAGATCGCGGACATGCTTCATGCGAAGGGCGCGCTGCTTTATATGGATGGCGCAAACATGAACGCTCTGGTAGGCAAGACACGGCCAGGCGACTTCGGCGTCGATGTGATGCATTTGAACTTGCATAAAACTTTTTCTACACCGCACGGGGGTGGTGGTCCCGGATCGGGACCGGTGGCTTGCAAGAGGATACTGGAGCCGTTCCTACCTACGCCGGTCGTGGTGACTCGGGCGGATGGGTCGCTAGGGCTGGAGTACAACCGACCGCAGACTGTTGGGCATGTGCGGATGTTCTATGGGAACTTCGGTATGTTCGTGCGGGCGCTGGCTTACATCCTGGCGAATGGACCGGATGGGCTGCGGCAGACGACCGAGGATGCTGTGCTGAACGCCAACTACATCCGGGCGAAGCTGGAGGGCACGTTCGAGCTGCCGTACAAGACCCGGTCGCTGCATGAGGTCGTGTTCTCGGATAAGCTGCAGGCCAAGAACGGCGTGAAGACGGGCGATATGGGCAAGCGGCTGATCGACTACGGCTTCCACGCTTATACGGTTTCGTTCCCGATGGTCGTTCAGGGAGCGATGATGATCGAGCCTACGGAGAGCGAGAGCCGTGAGGAGCTGGATCTGCTGATCGATGCGCTGAAGCAGATTGCGCGCGAGGCCGAGGAGAATCCCGAGCTGGTGCAGACGGCTCCGCACTCGACGCGGATTCAGCGGCTGGACGAGACGACAGCGGCACGGAAGCCGATCCTGCGCTGGAAGGCTCCTGTGGCTTCTACGCCGCTTGCGGTCGATACAGCTGCCAAGGAGTGGTAGCTTGTCTGTCTTCTACGATCGGCAAGCGGAGCTCGAGAAGTATGAGTTCATGATGGGCGAGGCGCGCGGGCGACTTGCCGTCACGCTCGATGTGCTGACGGATGCGCTGATCCTGATTGGACAACATGGGGTTTACTGCACGAGCGCACGGAACCCGAATGTTCCGGCGCTCGATCTGCAGGCTGTTCTGGCCAACATCAATGGAGCGAAAGAGTTAATTTCGTCCGTGATGGAGCGGATCCGCCTCGATAAAGAGGCAGCCAAAGAGTCAGCCGGGTAGGCTATTCCGCTGTGATGGGTACGGACGCGTCGGTAGTCTCCCACTTTATGTGCAGCTCGGTGGTATTGCCCCGAGTGCGTTGGAAGGAGATGGACATCACTTCCTGAGGGGTAGGGAGGGTGTGGGTCTGCATGTCGACTCGACCGAGGTCCTGATCCTGCTTGTACTCCGTTCCCCACTGACCGGTCTGCTTGTTGACGATGAGTTGCCAGTGGTTGGCGCTGGGCAGGGTGTAGAGGGTATAGGTGCCTGCTGGGACGGTGAGGGTGCCGATCTTGAGGTCGCCTGCGGTGACCAGAGTGGTGGCCTCATTGGCTCCTGTGCGCCAGACCTTGCCGTAGGGGACGACCTCACCCATGATCTTGCGGCCACGCACGGAGGGAGCGTTGTAGTGGATGGTGATGTCCTTGCCGTTCAGCTTGACGCTGGCGTCGGCCTTGGGACTAGGGAGGGCTTTGCCCGCGGGCTGGTCCATCTTCATGTTTCCCATGGGCTGCTGGGCGAGGGCGGCGGTAGCCAGGAGGCAGCTACAGGTCAGTGTCGTGATAGCGCGGAAGAGCATGTGTATGGTCAACCTTTCGAAGTTCCGATTGATGGTGAACTGCGGGTACGGACACTGTCAACCTGGTAAGGTGCATGCTACGCTAGAGGTGCGCGCCCGTAGCTCAGCTGGATAGAGCGGCAGCCTCCGAAGCTGTAGGTCAGAAGTTCGAATCTTCTCGGGCGCACCATTTTTCCCTTCTTCCCTCCTCTG
>DATHJA010000039.1:0-6812 GCA_035316475.1 Edaphobacter sp.
TTTTTTAGGATGTAGGAGAGGAGTTTCAAAAAATGATCTTGAAGTCCGCTTGGAATCGTCGTTCCTTTTTATCCGCTCTTGGTGTTCTAGGTGGCAGCCTGTTTACGCCGGCTGAGATTCGTGCCGCCAGCAAAAGAGCAAAGTTAGGTTCGCCATCGGTGGATGGAAACCCCATCGTTCCCATCACCAGTGGCCTCGGTTCCACCGGCGACATCTATGCCGAGCTCGGCGTGAAGCCCTTGATCAACATCAACGGAACCATCACCGTGATCGGTGGCTCGGTCATGCGGCCCGAGGTCATGGAGCTGATGCGTCAGGGCAATCAGCACTTCGTCATGATCAATGAGCTCGAGGTCGCCGCCGGCCGCTACATCGAAAAGCTTTGTAAAACCCCTTCCGGCTATACCGGCCTCGTCACCGGAGGCGTTGCCGCGGGCATCGTGGTCGGCTATGCGGGTATGTTGACCGAGGACCTCGAGCCTCGCATGCACTCCATCCCCGATCTGACAGACTTCCCCAAGAGCGAGGTCATCATCCAAAAGGCCCATCGCAATCCCTTCGACCATCAGGTGCGGCAGACCGGTGTAAAGCTCATCGAGGTGGAGACGAAGGATCAGATGATCAACGCCATCAACCCAAAGACGCTGGCCATGCACTACATCAACATCCAGTCTGATCAGGGCAAAGTAAGTGGACCGGAGATGATCGAGATCGCCAAAAAGGCGAACATCTATACCTTCAACGATGCCTCCGCCGATGTCCCCCCGAAGGAGCGCCTCTGGGAATATCCGGCGCAGGGCTGGGACTTCGTTGCCTTCTCCGGTGGCAAGGACATCTGCGGCCCCCAGGCTTCAGGCGTCCTCATCGGCAAGGAGCAGCTCATCCGCTGGGCACAGATGAACATGAGCCCACAGGAAGATCGCATCGGTCGCCCCTGCAAGGTAGGCAAGGAGACGATCTTCGCGCTGCTCAAGGCGCTCGAGCTCTTCGTCAACCAGGACTATGACGCCACCGTTCGCATGTACGATGCTCGCGCTAAGGTTATTTCCGACGCCATTGCGAAGTTTGGTGTAACCGCTCAACCGCGTGTGTTCAATCCGCAGGCCCTCGGTAACGTCACCCCGTACTATAGCTGGCATATCGATCCCGCGAAGCTGAAGATCACTGGACCTGAAGTGATCCAGCAGCTTGCCGATACGAAGCCCGTGGGAATCGGCACCATGAACAACAACTCGATGGGCATGCGCGGACGCGATCCCAACGCTCCAGCCAACCCGCCAGAGCATCGCCGCCGCAATCGCCCCGAGCGCGATCCTCAGACCTTTGGCTTTGCTGTCTGGCAGATTAAAGACGGTGAGGATAAGATTATCGCCGACCGTCTTGTCGAGATCCTCAGCGCGGCTCCGAAGGCCTGAAAATTCTTGGAGTAGAGCGTTGCTAGCAAATTGTTAAGGTCGCTCTCTCCTGATCCACGGAGAGAGCGACCTTCTTAAACCGAAACCAGCACCTGGTCGAAGATCGAGGAGATTCATGACCTATCCGTTTTCCAGATTTACCCGATCCATTGCCTCTTGTTGCGCGGTGCTCTCCCTGGCCGCTGCCTCTGTCCACGCCTTTGCTCAAGCCCCCAACTTCGCCTATGACCTCCTCCTGCAGAACGGACACGTCATCGACGATAAGAACCACATCGACTCGGTCATGGACGTCGCCATCAAAGATGGCAAGGTCGCCAGGGTCGCACCTCACATCGCGACCTCCGAAGCTCTCAAGACCATCAATGTGCAGGGCCTTTATGTAACTCCCGGCCTCATCGATATTCACGTCCATGTCTATACCGGGACGGGAGAACGCGGATCCTACGCCGGCGACAACAGCCTCCCGCCCGACGGCTTTACCTTCCGCAACGGAGTGACGACCGTAGTCGATGCAGGCTGCTCTGGATATAAGAACTTCGAGGACTTCAAGCAACGCATCATCGATCGTTCCAAGACCCGCGTTCTCGCGATGCTCAACATCGTCGGCTCTGGAATGCGCGGTGACAAGTACGAACAGAACATGGCCGACATGGACGGCGAAGCCACCGCAGAGATGGCGCTCAAGTATCCCGACACCATCGTCGGAATCAAGACAGCTCACTTCGCCGGCCCTGAATGGAAGCCGGTCGAGCAGGCCGTCATCGCAGGCACCAAGGCCAACATCTTCGTCATGGTGGACTTCGGTGTCGATCATCCCGAGAGCCGTCCGCTGTACGATCTGCTCAATAAGAAGCTGCGCCCCGGCGACATCTATACTCACATGTACTCCGGTCTCCGCCACGAGCAGGATCCGGTCACCAAGGGACCGAGCAAGGCCTTCATCGATGGTCGTAAGCGCGGCATCTTCTTCGACGCAGGTACAGGCGGCGGAAGCTTCAGGTTCTCGCTCGCCATTCCCATGGTTAAGGATGGCTTCATCCCCGACTCGCTCTCAACCGATCTCCACATCGGCAGCATGAACAGCGCGACCAAGGACGAACTCAACGTCGCGAGCAAGATGATGGCTATTGGTCTCTCCGTTCAGCAGGTTGTCGCCGAGATGACCTCGCACCCAGCCCACGAGATCAAGCGCGAAGAACTGGGCAATCTTTCAGTAGGCTCCGTGGCGGACCTTGCCGTCCTCCGTCTGGAGCAAGGCCACTTTGGCTTCACCGACATGGACAATGTCCGTGTCGACGGAACCAAGAAGCTCGTCGATGAGCTTACCCTCAAGGGTGGCAAGATCGTCTATGACCTCAACGGCATCGAGGCCCGCAAGTACGGCGAGCCCAAGGGCAAGTACGAGCAGTACGATTCGACATGGACCACCTTCGCTCCGCGCGGGCCGGACATGCACGGCACCAGGCCCACACCTAGCGACAATAACCGCCACTAAGAATAGTCGTATTCCCAACAGAAAAGGCGCTCAGTCATGAGCGCCTTTTCTGTTGCTTATAAAAACATCACCCTACAAAAACAAGATGCACTGCGGACGCGAAAGAGGAAAGCTTTTGCCTTCATTAGAGAGTTTTCCAGTCTTGGCGTCTCGCGCGAAGACTGAGAGGTTATCCGTCGCCTGATTCGCGACCAGCAGCCACTTTTCTGTGGGATCGAGCGCAATGTGCCGCGGTGTCTTGCCCCCGCACGATGTCCTCTCCAGCAATGTCAGCTTGCCGTCACTCGGCGAGACTGAAAACGACACCATAAAGTCATCCAGCCGGTTGGCGGCATACACAAAACGTCCCGTCTTATCGATCACAATCTCCGAAGGAGCCGAAGGTCCCGTATGACCCTCCGGAATCGTTGAGATAAGCTGTGCCGTCGTGAATACACTTTTTTTTGCATCCCAGTCCAGCACATTCACCGAAGAGCCCACTTCATTCAGGCAGTAGGCCCACCGCCCATTCGGGTGAAATCGCAAAGCGCGTGGCCCCGATCCCGGCACTGCCTTCCATGCGGGAGGATCCTGCGCCGTAAGCTTTGCCGTCGATGCATCCAGATGGTAGACGTGAATCTCGTCCAGCCCAAGATCGTTGACGAACAGATACTTGTTATCCGGTGAGACCGTCACGCGATGACCTCGCGGACCAGTCTGCTGCGGTTTGGGACCATGTCCGCTGTACTGAAAGAACGAGACCGCCTCGCTCAGCTTACCTGTCCCATCCACGGCAAACGAAGCCGCACTTCCCCCACCATAATTCGCCACGAAGACGCATCGTCCCGTATGGTCCACACTCACATGGCAAGTCTCTGGCCCACCCGCTGAAACCTCGTTGACCTTCTTCAGCTTCGCGGTCCTGCGATCGATCGCAAAACTCGAGACCGCGCCGCTCTTCTTGCCTTCATACTCATCCAGCTCGTTGGCGGCAAACAGCGTCTTTTTATCTGGCGACAGAGCAAGAAACGTAGGCATCTCCGCCTCTACGGCAAGCCCCTTTTGCGTCAGTTCGCCCGTTGCGGAGTTGAAGCTGTATGCGTAGATTCCCTTACTCCCATTCGTCGTCTGTGTCCCGACAAACAGCATCCTCTCTCCCGTCGTCTGCGCCGGCGAAGCCCACGCGTGTGCTCCAAGAGCCGCTGCGGAAGAGCCTTGAAGAAACTTTCGCCTCGACATCCTCATCATGCTTGTCTTTGATCTCCCTGTTCTGAAAACGCCACGCGCTAACTGTAGATCATCGTAAGACTGCTTGGCGAATCCAGACGCGCCACGACGGCGGCAGGCATCAATCTCCCCGTAGCCGAGTCGATCTCCGCCTGCTGAATCAGTCCGCGGCGGCGGTTGATGCCCATCAGGCTCCTTCCATTTGGAGCCATCTCAATCGCATGCAGCTCACCCATCCCGGCAGCCTGAGTTCCAGACGTACGCGCAGCCAAATCGCCACTCGCGGTAAGACTCCACGTCGCCACACCGCCATCACTCTGGCACGCATACAAGAAACGCCCCGAAGGATGCACAGCCATGGCCCCCGCTCCTTCGACAGCGCCCGCGATAGGAAGATGCTGCACCGGCTCCAGCACCCGCCCTGCTGCTGCGTCATAGCCATAACAAGCAATCGCTTCGGCCTGCATCACATAAATCCTCTCGCCTGCAGGATGCATCGCCACCTGCGTCGGGCTGCTCCCATCTGCCAGCTCTGCCCGCATATGCGCGGCAATTCCGGCATCGCTCACGGACAGTACATTCAGCCGGTCCGTTCCCTCATCCACACTCACCACGCGGCCCGCTTTGTCGAAGGCGACCATCCGCGGCCGCGCTCGGCGGCTTGAGCCCGTGCGTTCAGCACCAACCTCCTTCAAAATGCCCGCAACTCTCCCCAGGCTTCCGTCCTCGACAATCGGCAACACGTTATAGGCTCCGCCTCCATGCACCGCGACCACAAGACTCCGCCCATCCGCCGATACCGCCGCATGTCTGGGCATAGTGGCGGAGAGCGCAAGCGCGCTCCTGTTCAAAAACGTCAGCCGTCCATCGCGCCCAATCGCATAGGCCTCGACAGTCCCCATGGGAAGGCCTTCATGCATGTCGACCTCGTTGACCGCATACAGAAATCGCCGGTCCGATCCAGTCGCCAGCGCAACCGGACGCCTGCTCCTCAGCGTCTGCAGTCTCTCCCAGCGATCTCCTCGCATCGCATACGTATGAATCCCCTCATCGGCGCCCTCCGAAGAGGCAACATAGGCAAACCCCGCCTCGCTGCCTCGCCCCTTCAGCGGAAGCAGGGAAGAGCACAACCCGCCAGAGCTCAGCGATGAGAAGCCAGCCCACTGTACAAACTCTCTGCGGCTCCAGCGTATCTTCATCTTCGTCTTCCTCCTCAATCAGCATCCGTCTGGTATCGCCCGTCGGCGTCAGCGGTCGTAATTGCTGCGACCAGCATATACCGCAAATCTCCAGCTCCATCTACGTCAAATGCACTATCCACGCCCGGAACCAGCTCCGCCCCCTTGAGCAAGGTAAAATCGAGTACGGCGGTTCGCAACCGGCCCAGATGCAATAATCTGCGCCGGTGACCTCCTCACCTCGCGAGCCCCGGAAAGGTTCCTTGTGAAGGCACTTGTAAAAAGCCGCAGCGAACGCGGCCTCTGGCTGGAAGACGTCCTCGAACCTGAAATCGGCATCAACGACGTAAAGATCCGCGTCCTCGCCACCGGAATCTGCGGTACCGACCTCCACATCTACGACTGGGACGCCTGGGCCAGCTCCACCATCCGCCAGGGCCTCGTCATCGGCCACGAGTTCGTCGGCGAGGTCGTCGCCTTCGGCTCTAACGTCACCGACGTCGCCATCGGCCAGCTTGTCTCTGGAGAAGGCCACGTAGTCTGCGGCCGCTGCCGCAACTGTCTCGCCGGTCGCCGCCATCTCTGTGCCCATACCCTGGGAGTCGGCGTCAACCGCGACGGAGCATTCGCCCAATACGTCGTCCTGCCCATGTCCAACATCTGGCAGCACGCCCCCGGCATCAAGCACGAGATCGCCGCCATCTTCGATCCCCTCGGCAACGCCGTCCACACCGCACTTGCCTTTCCCATCCTCGGCGAAGACGTCCTGGTCACTGGAGCCGGCCCCATCGGCATCATGGCCGCCGCCGTAGCCCGCCATGCCGGCGCACGCTACGTCGTCATCTCCGACCCCAACCAGTACCGCCGCGACCTTGCCACCAAGGTCGGCGTCACCCTGGCGGTAGACCCGCGCGCCACCCCTCTCAAGCAGATCCAGCAGCAGCTCCATATGCACGAAGGCTTCGATGTCGGCCTCGAGATGTCCGGCAACCCCTCGGCTTTCCGCGAGATGCTCAGCAATATGAGTCATGGAGCGAAGGTAGCCATGCTCGGTATCCCCTCCGAGCAGATCGCCATCGACTGGAATCAGGTCGTCTTCAACCAGCTCACCCTCCGCGGCATCTACGGTCGCGAGATGTACGAGACCTGGTACAAGATGACCGTCATGCTCCAGTCCGGCCTCGACATCTCCGGCGTCATCACCCACCGGCTCAACTGGCGCGACTACGAGCAGGGCTTCGACGCCATGCGCTCCGGAAACTCCGGCAAGGTCATCCTCGACTGGAGCGACGTCGCCTAGATCGTCCTCATCCAACACACAAAGAAAAGCCCCTGCATCCGTGGAGATGCAGGGGCTTCTTCTCTCAACCCGGCTACTTCAATTTCTTCATGTAATCGGCATCAGTCTTGAGGGAATCCTTCCACGGCATCGTGAAGGCTTCCTGTTCCACAAAGGCGTGCCGGATCTTCTGCGTCTTGGCTGCCTGCGCGAAGATTGGAGTGTAGTCGATAGTTCCT
>DATHJA010000040.1:0-6422 GCA_035316475.1 Edaphobacter sp.
GAGTTTCCCCTGGGGTTTACCAAGTTGGTAATGAAGACCTCGCAACACCCCTTTGGTGGAGAAGGACTGGTTATCCTGAACGAACTCCGCGGGAAGGCCCGCCGAAGCGAAGACGGAGGTGTTGAAAACCTCGGTAAACCAGCCGCGACTATCGCCAAAACGCCTGGGTTGAAGGACTTTGACGTCGTGCAGCGGGGTATCGAGGATCTGCATCCGACTAGTTTAGCCGATGGTCGAGAGGTTACCGTAGTTTCCCAAACGGGACCTTCCAGAATCGAGTCAGCTAAAATAGCTTGTATAAAAAGCGGGTTCAATGATTAGAATGAACGGACTGCAGTGCTGGAATGCTTATCTCCGAGTTGTTCGTAGTATGTGAGGTGAAAAGCGGAGTTTCGATAAAGAGATTTCGATCCATGAAAGATCGGTTCCTCGAGCTCAGAAATCGATGACGCGGGAAGATGGAAGACAATGTAGTTGAAGTCTTAGCAGAGATTTAGGTCACTGCCGCGAACCTTTTGACGCACGAACAACTAGTATTCCGGGACCAACGCGAAGGGGCGAGGGTAGCGTTATACGGACACAGGATTTCAATGCAGGCTGAATATCAATCTCCAGAGTCGCGGACAGCGGCCATCGAAGATTCTTATTCGTACACAGAGGCGATCAGCAGACCGGTCTTCAGGGCAAGCTATCCCCTGGACCAGTTGCCAGCCGGACTCATTCGCTACCGGGTCATCAAGCGCTGTATCGACATCGTTCTGATTCTGACCTTCGCTCCGGTCGTCGTTCTTGTTCTGGGGATCGTATCGGCGATGGTGATGATCAGCTCGCCCGGCCCGATCTTCTATTCGCATCGTCGCATCCGTCGGCACGGGGCGTTCTTTTCGATGTGGAAGTTCCGGACAATGTGTGTGAACTCGGCCGAGGTGCTGGAGGAATATCTCTCCAAGCATCCGGAAGCGCGCAGGGAGTGGAATAAGAATCACAAGCTGCGTCATGATCCGCGGATTACAAAGGTCGGGGCGTTTCTGAGGCGCTACAGTCTGGATGAGCTTCCGCAGTTGTGGAACGTTCTGGCCGGGCATATGAGCCTGGTGGGGCCGCGTCCGATCGTGGCGGCCGAGGTGGAGAAGTATGCGAACTCGTTCGAGTGCTACTGCAGGGTCAAGCCGGGGTTGACCGGTCTGTGGCAGGTCTCAGGACGCAGCGAGCTGACCTATGACGAACGTGTGGCGCTTGACTGCGACTATGTGAACCGCTGGTCTTTGCGCAGGGATGTCATGATCCTTCTGAAGACGTTCCGGGCGGTGTTGAAGCAGGACGGGGCCTATTAGGAGTCTGTGGTCTGGGGGACCGCGGATTCACACGGAGACCCACGGATCAGGACAAAGGCTTACAGTGGTCTCCACAGACTTCACCGATAACGAGTGAGCTCGGCGCCGTTCGGTTTTGCTCCGGGCAGGCATTGAAGCCGCGCCTTCAAAAACAGCATCTTTTCAGCAGCCGGCTGAGGGAAAAAGATGGACCGGGTCCGGGATGTAATTCGATTCGGTACGCGAAGCGGGTTCAACACGCTCTCTGATCTGGATCGGCTACAAATGGCCTGGGTGGTGGTCTGTGGGCGGGTTATGGCGGAACACGCCACCGTGGTGGGATACGACGGTGGCATGGTGAAGATCGCGGCCAGTGAGCGCGCATGGCTGGAGGAGATGCGGAGCATGAGCGCGCATCTTGAGCGTGAGCTGGCGCGAGTCGCGGGGATCAGGGTGACCAAGCTACACTTTATAGTGAAGAGATAGAGATCAAGTCATGAGCAGTCGGTCCGCAGTAACAATCGAAGATGTCCGCAGGGTGGCCGAGCTGGCCAACCTGGAATTGACGCAGGAAGAAGAGCCCCGCATGCAGCGGGATCTGAATGCGATTCTGGGTTATATCGCTCAGTTGAATGAGCTGGACACCAGTGATGTTCCTCCGATGGCGCAGGTGGCTGAGGTGCTGGACGGCGGCCCGGTTCAGAAGCGTGGTGAGACGTTGCGCAGCGATACGGTACAGCCCTGCATCGATCGCGCCGAGGTGATGGCAGCTGCTCCGGAGACCGATGGCCGGTTCTTCAAGGTCCCGAAGGTGATTGAGAGATAGGCGGCCGAGTTCAGGCCGAGTTTTGGAGAGACGGGTTTTGACAGCGGAAAGTCTGAAGAGTTTGACCATCGAGGGGGTACGGGATGCAGTCGCTGCGGGACGGACGACGGCCACCGCCCTTGCCGAGATGCACTATGAGCGGATCGCTGCTGAAGACAAAGAGATTCACAGCTACCTGTCGTTGAGCCGGGAGCGGGCACTGACCCAGGCGGCCAGGATTGACGCGATGGCTCAGAGAGGCGAGGTGTTGCCTCCTCTGGCCGGAGTTCCGGTGGGAATCAAGGATGTGCTGGTGATGCGGGGCGCGCCGGCGACGGCGAGCTCGCTGATCCTGAAGGGCTACAGGCCGCCCTATGATGCGACGGCGGTGGAGCGGCTGGAGTCGGCCGGCGCCGTCCTGCTGGGCAAATTAAACTGCGATGAGTTTGCGATGGGAAGCTCGAACGAGAACTCCGCGTATGGGCCGGTGCGAAATCCCAGGGCGCTGGACCGGGTTCCGGGAGGCTCGAGCGGCGGCTCGGCGGCGGCGGTTGCGGCGGGTTTTGCGGTGGCGACCCTGGGGACCGATACGGGTGGCTCGATCCGGCAGCCTGCAGCTTTTTGCGGCGTGGTAGGGGTTCTGCCGACCTATGGACGGGTGAGCCGGTATGGTCTGATCGCCTTTGCGTCTTCTCTGGATCGTGTAGGGCCGTTTACGAAGAACGTGAAAGACGCGGCGACGATGCTGGAGGTTCTGGCCGGAAAGGACGCGCTGGACGCGACTTCATCGGACAGGTCGGCAGGCGGCTATGTGGAGTCGCTGCAGAAGCCCGTGGAGGGACTGCGGATCGGCGTCCCCGAAGAGTACTTCGGAGAGGGCCTGGACCCTGAGATTCGTGCTGCGATCGAGAAGGCGCTGGAGGGGCTGAAGGCCGCAGGATGTGTGGTGAAGCCGGTGAGCCTGCCTCATACGAAGTATGCGGTGCCTACGTACTACGTCATCGCGACGGCGGAGGCCTCGTCGAATCTTTCGCGGTTTGATGGGGTTCGCTTCGGGCTGAGGGATGCGGAGGCGAAGACGCTTTCGGAGATGTACCGCAGGACCCGCGACGCTGGTTTCGGGGCGGAGGTCAAGCGGCGGATCTTTCTGGGGACCTACGCGCTAAGTGCAGGGTACTACGATGCTTACTACAAGAAGGCCCAGCAGGTCCGTACGCTGCTGACGAGAGATTTCCTGACTGCGTTTGCGGAGGTCGATGTTCTTGTAGCTCCGGTGACGCCGACCCCGGCATTTCGCCTGGGCGAGAAGACGGACGATCCGGTGAAGATGTACCTGGAGGATATCTATTCGGTGGCTGCGAGCCTGGCCGGAGTATGCGGGATGAGCGTGCCGTACGGAGAGACGAAAGAGGGACTTCCCATTGGGATTCAGGTTCTGAGCAGCCATTTCGGTGAGGCTGAGATGTTCCGAGTGGCGAAGGCCATAGAGGGGCAAGGGTAGCTTCGAGGCTGTGTCTCTCTGCTTTCTTTGTCGAATGTAGAAGTTGGTTCGAGTATTCTGAAGTCTGAGATTTCCCAAAAATCTGGTTATCTGGGATGGGAAGTTCGACACTGCGCATCCTCGGTACTTTCCGGGATGCGGCCAGGGGTAAAGAAGTTTTGCGAGGTTTAGGGCAGATGCAGTTTGGCGGTTTCCCGAGAGTTTCCAGATTTGGATGTCTCCTGTTGCTCACAGCGCTTGGTGCGAATTCGGCATCGGCCCAGTTTTCTCAATCGCAGTTGGGACAGGCTCTCGGAAACAGCGCAGGACAGCAGTCCTCGTCTTCCTGTGACCCTTCGGACCCAACCTGTCAGACATCGCAACCCAGCAATGATGTGCAGGGAAGGTTTCCGAATTCGTCGGAGACGCCCCAAGGAGCCGTGCTGCCGAGCGAGCAGGAGAATCAGAATGCTCCAAATACGAACGCGCAGCAGACGGGCAATCGAACATCGAATCAGCGTCCTCCGCTACCGTTAGATCCCCCCACTGAGTTTCAGCAGATGGTGGCCAATTCTCTGGGGAGGAACCTGCCGATCTACGGAGCCAGTCTGTTCCGTAATCCTCCATCGACGTTTGCTCCGCTGAACATGGTTCCTGTGACTCCCGATTACGTGATCGGGCCTGGTGATGAGCTGAGAGTTCATATCTGGGGACAGGTTACGCTCAACTCCCGTTACGTGGTGGACCGCAGCGGAAACATCTACATCCCGCAGGTAGGAACGGTTCACGTTGCGGGGCAGACGTTTGCACAGCTTCAGCCTTACATGAAGACGCAGGTGAGCCGCGTCTTCCGGAACTTCGATCTCGATGTGAGCATGGGGCAGTTGCGCTCGATCCAGGTATTCGTGGTGGGGCAGGCCCGGAGACCGGGAAACTATACGATCAGCTCGCTAAGCACCCTGGTGAATGCTCTTTTTGCGACCGGGGGGCCGACTCCACTGGGGAGCCTGCGGCATATTGAGCTGAAGAGAGCGGGCTCGCTGATCGTCGACTTCGATCTCTACGAACTTCTGCTTCGCGGGGACAAGTCGAACGACGTACAGCTGCTCCCTGGCGATGTGATCTACATTCCCCCTGTGGGGCCGCAGGTGGCGATTGCGGGCAATGTCAAAGTTCCTGCGATCTATGAATTGAAATCGCCCGACAGCACGACGCTCGGCGACATGCTGGAGATGGCCGCGGGATTGACGAATGTGGCCTCGGAGAAGGTTCGCGTGGAGAGCGTGGACAGTCGCCGGATGCGCAACATCACGGATGTCTCGCTGAACGCGGAGGGCCGGGCGACGATTCTGCACGATGGCGATCTTCTGGAGGTCAATGCGGTTGTCAGCCAGTACAAGGACGCAATTACGCTCCGTGGAAACGTGGCGAGCCCCGGCCGATACTCCTGGAGACCGGGAATGCGGATTCGGGATCTTATCCCCGATAAAGATGCGTTGATTACCCGCGACTACTGGCTGAAGCGGAGTCAATTGGGTCAGCCAATGTTGACCTATGTCCCCACCTGTCTTCCCAAAACACCATACGGCGTTCCGAGCCTGCGTTATGGGATTCCGATTGGGGAGGATGAAGGGAACCCATATTGGAGATATTCGTCGACGAGGAATCCCTATCTCTTCGGCCTGAGCTTTGGGGCAGAGGATGGAAGCGGCAAGGCACAGAATCAGATGGAGAATGAAGGTCTGCCCGAGGATGAAAAGTCTCCGATCCAGACCGATGGCGGCCTGGATTGCGAAGATGCTCCGGGTTGGCAGGTCTCCCCTTACGGAATCAACGACCGCAGTCAGTCTCAATCTCAATTGCAATCTGCAACGGCATCGTCCCAGGGAAATAATGCTTTACCGAACGCTTCCTACCCTGGCGCCTTTGGGCAAAACGGCAACTTCCCGAACTCGGGTCGTGCAAATTCTTCCAGCGCAAGCGTTGGAGCGGCCGTTGTCAACGCGCCAGTGGGACAGTTCAAGCCTCGTAACGACGTGAAGCTGAGCGAGCCCGACATCGATTGGAATTATGCGGTTATTGAACGTCAGAGCAAAGAGAATCTGACAACGTCGCTGCTCCCGTTCAATCTGGGAAAGGTCGTTCTGCAGGGAGATGATTCGCAGAATCTGGAGTTGCTGCCGGGCGATGTCGTCACAATCTTCTCAAAAGCCGATTTCCGCGTGCCGCAGTCGCAGCAGACACGATTCGTGCGGCTGGAGGGCGAGTTCCTTGCTTCGGGCGTGTATAGCGTAAAGCCCGGTGAGACTCTGCGGGATCTGGTTCAGCGTGCGGGTGGTCTGTCTCCAGATGCATATCTGTATGGGTCTCAGTTCACGCGTGAGTCCACGAGGCAGGTTCAGCAGCAGCGGCTGAATGAATACATTGATCAGATTCAGCTTCAGGTAAGTACAAACGCGGTGAACAACGCAGGTGGAGCGATCAGTGCGCAGGATAGCGCAGCGGCCGCTGCCGCCGCGGGGCAGAATCAAACCATCATCGACAGTCTGCGACGCCAACGGGCATCCGGCCGCGTTGTGCTGAATCTTTCTGCAGATAGTCGCGACGTATCTCAACTTCCGGAGATGCCGCTCGAAGACGGCGACCGGTTTATTGTTCCCAGAGTTCCATCCACGATAAGCGTGGATGGAGCTGTCTATAACCAGAATGCTTTTGTGTATGACCCTTCGCGAAGAGTGGGTGATTACATTCGTTTGGCTGGTGGTGCAAATCGCGACGCCGACAAGAAGCGAGCTTATGTAATCCGAGCGGGCGGAGCGGTTCT
>DATHJA010000041.1:0-15443 GCA_035316475.1 Edaphobacter sp.
TGGGTTGAGTTAGGCGGTATGAATCTCAAGGTCGGGATCAGAATAGTGACCGCTGGTCATTGCGCCGGCGTTGCGGGGAAGGCCGAGGGCTTCAATCGCAGGAGCCAGGGCGAGGACAGAGGTGCAGAGGATGGCGATATGGAAGTCGCCGATATGTGGATTAGCAGGCAGGTGGCCGCTGGCGCGTGCGACGAGACGAAGCATGACGGCGCCGACGGCGACTCCCATGCCCATCGAGAGCTGCATGACGGCAGAGAGGAACCCGTTGGCACGGGACATGCGCTCGGAGGGAATCTCCGCGTAGGCCAAGGTGGTCATGCAGGTGAACTCAAGGGAGCGAGCGGCTCCGTGGAAGAAGAGCAGCGTGGCGATCAACGCAGGCGGTGTATGCGGCGTAAAGGTGGCGCAGAGTGCGATGGAGATGGCGACGATGATCCCGTTGAAGATGAGGAGACGGCGGAAGCCGAACTTGCGAAGGGTAGGAATGACGATGGACTTCATGCTGAAGTCGCCGCCGAAGAGCGCGAGGAGATAGAGTCCGGAGGCAAAGGCGCTGAGCCCGAAGGAGACCTGGAACATGAGTGGGAGGAGAAACGGGAGCACCCCAACGGAAATACGAAAAAGACTGGCTCCATAGATGCTGAGCCGGTAGGTCCTGAGACGGAGTGATTCGATATCGATAAGCGAAATGGGATTGCGGCGCGCTGTGAAGATGGCAAGGTATCCGCTCAGGAGGCTGAGTGCGAGGATAAGCGCAGGTTCTGTCCAACGGCTGTCTCCCGCGCCGAGTTTTTCCAGGGCGACAACGACTCCCGTGGACGCAAGACCGGCGAAGAGAAAGGTCAGCCAGTCAAGGGGATGCTTCTCCTCGGAGCGTACGTTTTCAATCCACAGCGTGGTAAGAACAAGCGCGACGAGGCCGATAGGCAGGTTGAGCAGGAAGATCCAGTGCCACGAGAAGTAAGTGGTGATGAATCCACCGATGGGAGGCCCGATGACGAGCGCCGCCAGGCCGGGCCAGCTGATATAGGCGATGGCCTGGGCCAGCTTATCCTTTGGTGTCGTGCGCAGAACGATCAGGCGGCCGACAGGAACCATCATGGAGCCGCCAATGCCTTGAAGGATACGCATGAGGGTGAACGTGACCAGGGTTGAAGATGCGGCGCAGAGCAACGAGGCAAAGGTGAAGATTCCAATCGCAGAGGCGAAGACCGTGCGCGCGCCGAAACGGTCCGCCACCCATCCACTGATGGGGATGAAGACGGCAAGGGTAATGAGATAAGCCGTCATGCCGATGTTGAGTCGGACGGCGCCCACGCCGAAACTCTTCGCCATCTGCGGGAGAGCCGTCGCGATGATCGTGCCATCGAGGTTCTCCATAAAAAACGCTCCAGCGATGAGCGTAGTGACGTAGAAGGGAGAGCGGGGGCTCTTCATGGGTCCTTTCTTTTGGTGGGGAAAAAGAGGCCCGGCTCGCAAGCCGGGCCTCTGAGATACGACCTGGCTTAAGCCTTGACGACGGCTCCATCGACCACCTTGACGGGGTCGAGGAACGGCATCGCCTTGCGCAGGTCGGCGCCGACCTTCTCGATGCCGTGCGCAGCCTCCTGCTGGCGGATGCGGGCGAACTCGTGGCGGCCGGTCTCGTTTTCTTCGATGAACTTCTTGGCGAAGGAGCCGTCCTGGATCTCTTCGAGCAGCTTCTTCATGGCCTTCTTGGTCTCCGGAGTGACGATGCGCGGTCCGGCCACGTAGTCTCCCCACTCTGCCGTGTCGGAGATGGAGTGACGCATGTAGGCGAGGCCGCCACGGTACATCAGGTCGACGATGAGCTTGAGCTCGTGAAGGACCTCGAAGTAGGCGAGCTCGGGCTGGTAGCCAGCCTCGGTGAGGACCTCGAAGCCAGCCTTGACGAGGGCGGCGGTGCCTCCGCAAAGGACGGCCTGTTCGCCGAAGAGATCGGTTTCTGTCTCTTCGGTGAAGGTGGTCTCGAGGACTCCGGCGCGGGTGCAGCCAATGCCCTTGGCGTAGGAGAGCGCGAGTTCGAGCGCCTTGCCCGAGGCGTTCTGCTCAACGGCGACGAGGCCGGGGACTCCCCCGCCTTCGGTGAAGACCTCGCGGACGCGATGGCCGGGTGCCTTGGGGGCGACAAGCGAGACATCGACACCGACAGGAGGAACGATGGTGCCGAAGCGGATGTTGAAGCCGTGCGCAAACAGGAGGGTCTTGCCGGGCGCGAGGTTCGGCTCCACTTCTGCCCTGTGGACCTTCGCTGCCGTCTGGTCGGGAGTGAGGTTCATGATGACCTCGGCCCACTTGGCGACCTCGGCGACTGTGCCGACTTCGAGGCCGGCCCTACGGGCGCGGTCGGCGTTGGGAGAGTCAGGACGAAGGCCTACACGAACTTCGACGCCGGAGTCCTTGAGGTTAAGGGCGTGGGCGTGGCCCTGTGAGCCATAGCCGATGATGCCGACTTTCTTCGCTTGAATGAGGGAGAGGTCTGCGTCTGCGTCGTGATACGTCTTTGCCATTTTTTCTTTTTCCTTTTCGTTGTTTCGTTAATCGTAAATGGAGGGGAACTAGGTTTCGTCTTCAGCGAACTGGTTGGGAAGATCGTCGGCTTCGGGACGGTCGGGGAAGGCGACTGGAGTCTCTTCGGTGGTCTTCGTTCCGAGAGCTTTAAGGACGCGGCTGGTATGGTGGCCGCGTCGCATGGCCATGCGGCCGGTGCGCGAGACCTCGAGGACCTCAAAGTTGCTCTCACGTAGAACCTGGAGAAGGCCTTCGATCTTTGACGCGGCTCCGGTCATCTCGAGCATGATGGACTCGGGTGCGAGATCCACGACGCGGGCGCGAAAAACATTGGAAAGCTCGAAGATCTGCGAGCGCGAGTGCTGGCCGTGCGGATGGTTAGGACCGGCGGCAACCTTGATGAGGCAGAGCTCGCGGATGACGGCCTCGGAGCGGCCGAGCTCGTCGACGTCGCGTGTGATCTCAAGCTTGTAGAGCGACGCGCGAATGCGATCGGCGGCATGCTCGGGCGCGTCGCAGACGATGGTCATGCGCGAGATGCCATCGCGCTCGCTCTCGCCGACTGTGAGCGAGACGATGTTGACGTTCAGACGGCGAAAGAGAGAGGCGACGCGAGTCAGCACGCCAGGCTTATCGTCTACAAGGGCTACAAAGGTGTGAAGCATTCGTTACGTCCTTATCAGGCTGTTATCTGAGATTGAATCGAGTGATGTGTCAGGGGATGCAGTGGCGGCGCGCTTCCATGCGGGAGGCAGAAGATCGGTGTGCGGAACATTCGGATCGAGCCAGCGATCAGGCACGAGGACGATCTTATCGGGATTCGGGTTGAGCCATGCTCCCCACCACGAGAAGCTGCTATTGGCCATGATGTGGTTTCGGCAGGAAGAGATCAGCCTGAGATCTTCCTGCGCATCTGCCTGACCGTTGTGATCGACGAACACATAATGCGAGCCGGAGGGAAGATTCTCGCGGCAGAATGCGATGTCGTCGGAGAAGACGAAGAACGTCGGATCAGAGGAGTACTCTTGCATCGCCTCGATAGCGTTCTGATAGTAGGTGATGGGCAGAGCGTCACGGCCGCCATAGATGGTGGTGTAGTCTCCGCGGCGTACGTGAAGCGACACAGGAGATTTGCAGGCTTGAATCTGTTTTAGGGTATCGAGGTTTCTGCCTGCTGGAAATTCGATAAGAGTGAGTTCGTTCCGCAGCTGCTCCTCGACGGTCTTCGCATACTGATGCGCCTGAAAGTATCCATCGATGTAGATGTTCCGCGTGGTCGAGGTCACTGGAAGCTCCTGGACGAAGAGCCAGTCGGCGTGAAAGTCCGGCTTGTAAAGATGAGTGCCCGATAAGGATCTCGCCGGGGCAGAGAGAGGACGCTTGTAAGAGGCCGTGGAGCAGAGCAGGCGATCCCATTGGTTCTGTTGCCGCACAGGCGTGGTGATGCGGAACCTGGACAGCAGAAAGGGACGTGGATGGCCGAACGACACTGCGCGCTCCTCTGATTCACGGATGATCTCCAGCATCGCGTTGTGTCTCCTGGCAAAATAGAGACCCGCCGCGTACTGGAACAGTTGATTTCCAAGGCCAGACTTCTGTTGAAGCAAGATCTTCATACAAGGCTCTTTCGAAAAACCTTCCAAACCTGCAGAACTCCCGTTCGATTTCTTCCAGATGCGGATCGCTTTTGAAGATTGTTCGGATGTGTGCGATCCGTATCTTGTTTCGTCGTCCCTATTCGTCTTCTGCCGTTTCGAGCAGAGGATCCTTCTGCGGGCGAAGGACCATCTCGTGCAGCGCGCTTCCCGGTGCAATCATTGGGTAGACGCCGTCCTCTTTCTCCACGGAGAAGTTGATGAGGAAGGCCGTCGGAGCTGTTCGTGCTTTTGTGACGGTGTTCGTTACATCTTTTCGCTGAGTGACGTGAGTGCCGGGGATGCCATGTGCTTCGGCGAGCTTGACGAAGTCGGGCGAGAGGATGGGAGAGCAGGCGTAGTTCTTGTCGTAGAAGGCCTCCTGCCACTGCCGCACCATACCGAGGAAGCCGTTGTTGATGACGGCGACGTTGATGTGAAGGCACTCCTGCTGAATGGTGGAGAGCTCTGCGGCAGTCATCTGGAAGCCTCCGTCGCCGGCGATGCACCAGACATCGCAGTCAGGGCGGGCGATCTTGGCGCCGATGGCGGCGGGCAGAGCATAGCCCATAGTGCCGAGGCCACCCGATGTGATCAGCGTGCGCGTGTCCTCGTGCTTGAAGTACTGCGCCTCCCACATCTGATGCTGGCCCACGTCGGTGGCGATGATGGTCTTGTCGAGCCGGCCGGCGGCTTTGGCTTCCTGCCATATGTCGTTGATGACGTGCGCGGCGTAGAGGTGGCCGTTGTCAGGAAGATTGATGATGTCGCGCACAGCGGCATCGCCCTTTATCGAACGAATCTCGCGCAGCCAGACGGAGGTGTTGTTCGTTGCGGGCTGCTGGTTGTCCGTCTGTTCGAGGAGAGGAGCGACCGTGTTGAGGACCTCTTTGAGATCGCCAATGAGAGCCACGTCGACCTTGACGTTCTTGTTGATCTCGCTGGGATCGATCTCGATGTGGATCTTCTTCGCATCGGGAGCATAGCTGGCGAGGTTTCCGGTGACGCGGTCGTCGAAACGCATGCCGAAGGCGAGCAGAAGGTCGGCCTGCTGGATGGCATGGTTGACCCACGATTCGCCGTGCATCCCCATCATGCCGAGCGCCAGAGGATGCGAGGCAGGGAAGGCTCCGAGGCCGAGCAGAGTAGTGGCTACGGGAATCTGATAGCGTTCGGCAAAGGCCAGTACCTCGCGTTCAGCTTCCGAGAGAATGATGCCGTGACCGGCAAGAATGACGGGCTTTGTCGAAGCGCGCATCAACTCGATGGCGCGATGCATCTCGGTTGATTCGGCGCGCAGCATGGGGTGTGGACGGAAGGCAGCAGGGGCAGCGTCTTCGAAGTTGAAGAGCGCGGTGCCCTGTTGGGCGTCCTTGGTGATGTCGACCAGCACAGGGCCGGGACGGCCGGAGGCGGCAATCTGGAAGGCCTCGCGGATCATCGGCGCGATGTGTTCGGCTCGCGTGGCGACGAAGTTGTGCTTCGTGATCGGCAGCGTGATGCCGGTGATGTCGATCTCCTGGAAGGCGTCGGAGCCGAGGACCTTCGATGAAACCTGGCCGGTGATGCAGACGATCGGGATCGAATCGAGCATGGCCGTGGCGATGCCGGTGACGAGGTTGGTTGCACCGGGGCCGGAGGTGGCGATGGCGACCCCGACCTTGCCCGAGGCGCGCGCATAACCGTCCGCCATGTGCGCGGCGCCCTGCTCGTGCCGTGTGAGCACGTGATGGATAGGGAACTTGCGCAGAGCGTCGTAGGCGGGGAGGATGGCTCCGCCGGGGTAGCCGAAGACCGTGGTGACACCTTCGCCACTAAGCGTGGCCCATAGGATCTCGGCTCCGGTTAGGGTGGGGTGCTGATTTTGATTGTTCGCCATACGATTAGTCCTTTAGCTGCAGTTCAGATAGTTTGGCGCGAAGTGTTTCGAGTTCGCGCTCGTAATATTCCATGTCAAGTCGAAGTCGATATGCTTCGACGTTCTGACCGCCGTTCAACATCTTTGCGCCTGCGAGTCTAGCCTTTTCTATCTCTTGTTCCTCTAACGCACACCGGAGTTTCGCGTCCTCCAATTTATCCGAAACAAAGACGTCTACCGCGGCACCTTTGGCCAACACGATTGCCCGATGAATGCTATGTTCCTGCACAACGCCTGGAGTCGGACGCCTGTATTCATAGAGGCGATGCTTCAAGTTTCTAGCCTGTCCGATATAAGTCCATCCGTCCCCGAGACGGAGACGATACAACCCGGCTACCTTTGCTGCTACCGGGAATTTCGGCCAGCCCTTACTGCAAAAATCAATGTCCCCGAGTTGTATCCACTGAACAGATAGCATGATTTTCAAAGACAGCTATGTCGTCACTGCTCCTTCACTAGCGCTGCTTACGGTGTTGGCGTACTTGGCGAAGACACCGCGTTTGAAACGTGGCTCTGGCTGCTTCACTTCCTTCAAACGTTTTGCAATCTCATCCTTCGGCACTTCAAGCCGCAGCTCACGCTTGTTGATGTCGAAGGTGATCTTGTCGCCCTCCTGCACCGCGGCGATGGGGCCGCCGAGATAAGCCTCGGGAGCGATGTGGCCGACCATCAGGCCGCGTGTGGCTCCGGAGAAGCGTCCATCTGTGAGCAGAGCGACCGTTTCAGAAAGCTCAGGGATGCCTTTGATGGCTGCGGTGACGGCAAGCATCTCGCGCATGCCGGGGCCACCCTTGGGGCCTTCGTAACGGATGACACAGACGTCATTGGGCTTGATCTTGCCGGCCTCGACGGCGGCGTGGCACTCGTCCTCGGAGTTGAAGACGCGTGCGGGCCCGCTGTGCAGGATGCGTTCGTGGCCGGCGACCTTGACGACCGAGCCCTCTGGAGCGAGGTTGCCCTTGAGGATGACGAGACCGCCTGTGGCCTTGAGTGGCTTGTCGATGGGATAGATGACTGGCTGGTTTGGCGTCTCGACAGCGACAGCTGCTTCTTCTGCGAGCGTCTTACCGGTGACGGTGATCTGGCCACCGTCGATTAGGCCTGCGTCGAGGAGCCGCTTCGCGAGCAGTCGCGATCCGCCTGCGTCCTGGTAGTCCTTGGCGGCGTACTTGCCGCCCGGCGAGAGGTCGCAGATGTGCGGCGTGCGGTCGCTGATGGCGTTGAAGTCGTCGATGGTGAAGGGAATGTTGAACTCGCGCGCTATGGCCAGCAGGTGGAGCACTGCATTCGTCGAACCACCAGATGCGCAGGCGGAGACGTAGGCGTTCTCGATGGCCTTGCGAGTGACAATCTTCGAGGGACGCAGATCATGACGCGCAAGCTCCATCACAATGCGACCGGCCTCGCGCGAGGCCGCAGCCTTTTCCGGAGACATGGCGGGAACACCAGTGATCTGGATGGGAGAGATGCCGAGGAACTCGCCGGCCATGGCCATGGTGTTGGCGGTGAACTGGCCGCCACAGGCTCCGGGGCCGGGACAGGCCGAAGCTTCGAGAGCCTCCAACTCGTCATCATTGATCTTTCCTGCGGCGTGCGCTCCCATGCCTTCGAAGACCTGCAGGATGGTGATCTCCTTGGTGGTGCCATCGGGCTGGGGAAGCTTGCCCGGAGCGATGGAACCGCCATAGAGCATCAGGCCGGGGATGTCGAGACGTCCGAGCGCCATAATGGCGGCGGGCATGTTCTTGTCGCAGCCGGCGATGCAGACGAGGCCGTCGAAGGAGTTGGCGCGCGTGACGAGCTCGATGGAGTCGGCGATCACTTCGCGGGAGATGAGCGAGGCCTTCATGCCTTGAGTGCCCATGGTGATACCGTCGTGGACGGTGATGGTGTTGAACTCCATCGGCGTCCCGCCTGCCTCGCGCACGCCCTGCTTCACGGCCTCGGCTACCTGCCGGAGATGGAAGTTGCAGGGGCCGACCTCGGTCCACGTATTGGCGATTCCGATGATGGGCTTGTGCAGGTCTTCTTTACTGAAGCCGACGCTGCGGAAGTAGCTGCGCGCAGCCGCCCGGTTGGGTCCTTCAGTGAGGACGATGGAATTCTTCTTTGCCGGGTCGAGTTGGTTGCTCACTTATCTTCTTCCTCTCAGTGGTGGATCGAATGTATTAAGCGGTCGCGGCCTTCGGGGCGGACCAGAAATCCTTGTTGTGCTTCTCTTCAAATTTGTCGAGCGATTCTGCATGGCGCAACGTTAAGCCGATGTCGTCGAGTCCGTTCAGCAGGCAGTACTTGCGGAACGGGTCGATGTCGAAATGGGCGTTGAAGCCTAGTTCGTCGGTGACGGTCTGTTTCTCGAGATTGATGGTGATTTTGTGCTTGGGGTTCTTCGTGCAGCGATCGAGCAGAATTTGGACCTCCTCTTCTGTCAGGCGGGCGAGGACGATGCCGTTCTTGCCTGCGTTCGAAAAGAAGATATCGGCGAAAGTAGGTGCAATGACGGCGCGGAAGCCGTATTGATTGATGGCCCAGGCAGCGTGCTCGCGCGAACTGCCGCAACCGAAGTTCCTTTCGGCGATCAGGATCTGCGCGCCTTTATACTCCGGCTTGTTGAGCACGAAGTCCTTGCGCTCCTCGACATGGTCAGGCGTATCAAGATCGTAGCGCCAGTCGAAGAAGAGGAACTCGCCGTAGCCGGTGCGCTCGATGCGCTTAAGGAACTGCTTCGGGATGATCTGGTCGGTGTCGATGTTCGGCAGCGGCAGCGGAACAGCGGTCGAGGTGAGGATGTTGATGGGCTCCATTAGCGCTTGGCTCCTTCCGTCTGCTTCCACTTGCGAATATCGGTAAAGTGTCCGGTGATGGCGGCGGCGGCGGCCATCTCCGGCGAGACGAGGTGCGTGCGTCCACCGCGTCCCTGGCGTCCTTCGAAGTTGCGATTAGAGGTGGAGGCGCAGCGCTCGCCGGGTTGCAGGATGTCCGGGTTCATGCCGAGACACATCGAGCATCCGGGCTCGCGCCACTCAAAGCCCGCCGACTTGAAGATCTCGTCGAGGCCTTCTTCTTCTGCCTGACGCTTGACCGCCTGCGATCCGGGAACCACCATGGCGCGGATCTTTGTGGCGATGTGATGCCCCTTCACGACGGCAGCGGCTGCACGCAGGTCTTCGATGCGGCCGTTGGTGCAGGAACCGAGGAAGACCGTATCGATCCCGATCTCTTCTATCGGTGTGCCGGGCTTCAGGCCCATGTACTCGTAGGCTCGTGCGAAGGACTTGCGGTCGGCCTCGGTCTTCGCGTCTTCGAGCGACGGAACTGTGCCGTCGATGGTGGCATGCATGCCGGGTGAGGTTCCCCAGGTGACCGCGGGCGCAAGCGTCGCAGCGTCGATATGCAGTTCGCGATCGAACACTGCGCCCTCGTCGGTGGGCAATGTGCGCCAGTGCGCGACGGCCTCGTCCCACGCTTTGCCCTGCGGCGAAAAGCGGCGGCCCATGAGATAGGCGAAGGTGATCTCGTCGGGAGCGATCATGCCGGCGCGCGCGCCTGCCTCGATGCTCATGTTGCAGATGGTCATGCGGCCCTCCATCGAGAGTGAGCGGATGGCCGAGCCGGCGTACTCGATGACGTGGCCAGTAGCGCCGTCAGTGCCGATCTTACCGATGATGTCGAGGATGATGTCCTTGGCAGTGACACCAAAGGGAAGCTCGCCATCGACGGTGATGCGGAAGGTCTTCGGGTTCGATTGCGGCAGGGTCTGCGTAGCCATGACGTGTTCGACCTCGCTGGTGCCGATGCCGAAGGCCAGCGCGCCGAAAGCTCCATGCGTCGAGGTGTGCGAGTCGCCGCAGACGATGGTCATGCCGGGCTTGGTCGCGCCCAGCTCCGGCCCGATCATGTGGACGATACCCTGGGACGAGTCCTGCACGTCGAAGAACTCGACCCCGAACTCCGCGCAGTTCTTGCGCAGCGCATTCACCTGCGCGGCCGAAACCTGATCGATGATGTGAAGGCGGTCGTATGCGCTCGTGGTGGGGACGTTGTGGTCCACCGTAGCGATGGTGCGGTCAGGGCGGCGAAGCTTACGGCCTGCCAGACGAAGACCGTCAAAGGCTTGCGGGCTGGTGACCTCGTGGACGAGGTGCAGGTCGATGTAGAGGATCGTCGGTTCGCCCTCGGGCTCGACGACAACGTGCTGCTGCCATACTTTTTCAAACAATGTCTTTGGTGTCGTGCTCATGGATGTGCCTTCGGTATTGCGCTCAAAGCCTGATCGGGCTCTGTGGTGGTTTCGGCGGGAAGCCTGTTATATGCCCCAACGGCATTGGGACTGACCGGGTGCGGCGTGCCGTCAGGATCGACAAGGAAGACGCGCGTGATGTTCTGTAGATGAGTGCTTCCCGAGGAGGGATGCGAGGTCCAGCGAGCAATACTGCGCGTTAGCGCCGCAGGAATATGTGCCGGACTGAGAGAACGATTGGAGAAGACCCACATCGTATATGCGGCGCCGTCTTCGTCGGTAGCCTTGTTGTCGCTGATCCAGTCAATAGCGGCGAAGACGATCAGAGGGTGTGCAACGCCGAGATCCACCCACAGCAGCCCTCGATTGGGACAGAAGTGGGGGACGCAGCCATCCGCATTGAAGTAACGGTTGTCGTCACCGATTACCTGGCCCGGAACGGCGAGAAACTCCATGGCGACATCGCTAAGAGTCTTGTTCTTATCCCAGAATGACTGTGGAGCCGTAAGGTTCTTTTCCAGATAAGGCTTGAGATGTGAGTCCCCGAGAAAGGCATTTTCCTGACTTCTTACCGTATCGGGCTGCGTGTACTGCCACATCCACGAGAGATCCTCCACCGGCGGCTTATCCTGCTTCAGGTGAAGCTGCGCACGCGCTCCCGATGCTGTGGTGATCAGCAGAACAGCAGCGGCGAATTGGAACGTGCGATACATCGTCATCTTTTTCCTGAAACAGCTTTAGTTCGAGTGAGCAGAAGGAGCACGTTCACCAGAAGGAACATGACCAACCCGGTAATCACCAGAGGTACGATGGCTGCGCCATGAGACCAGCGGTAGTACAAGGCCGCTGCAACAGCGCAGTTCATCAGAGCCAGTTTGAATCTCCAGTTCATCGTTCTATACGGCGTGCATCGCCTGTCGGCGGTCGATCGACTCGGCCAGCGCCTGATGGACATGCTTGCCCATCTCCTGCGTCGAGACCAGTTGTATGTTTTCACCCTTGCGGGAGATGTCCGCTGTCCGGTAGCCGGCGTCGAGAACCTTGTGTACGGCCTGCTCGACGGCGCGCGCATCCTGCTCGAGCCCAGCGGAGTGCCGCAGCACCATAGCCACCGTAAGAATCGCGCCAAGCGGATTCGCCTTGCCGGTCCCGGCGATATCGGGCGCCGAACCGTGCACAGGCTCATACAGATTGACCTGTCCGCCGATGGTGGCCGAAGGCAGCATGCCGAGCGATCCGGTGATGACGCCCGCCTCGTCCGAGAGGATGTCGCCGAAGAGGTTCTCCGTAAGAACCACATCGAAGTTTCGCGGAACGTTCATGATGTGCATCGCCATCGAATCGACCAGCTGATGCTCGAGCGTAACTTCGGGGTAGTCCTTGGCGATCTCCGTGACGGTCGCGCGCCACAGCTGCGAGACCTCGAGCACGTTGGCCTTGTCGACCGAGGTGACCTTCTTGCGTCGCTTCGCGGCCAGCTCAAAGGCGACGCGTGCAACACGGACGACCTCGTCGCGCGTGTAACGCATCGTATTGATCGCCTCGTTGGTCTCCTTGTTCCACCAGCGCGGAGCTCCGAAGTAAAGGCCGCCAAGCAGCTCGCGAACGAAGAGAATATCGACCCCATCGGTAACCTCTGGTCGGAGAGGAGAGCTTCCGGCAAGCGAGGTGTAGGCTACCGAGGGGCGAAGGTTGGCAAAGCCGCCAAGCGCCTGACGAATCTGCAACAGGCCGGCCTCGGGGCGTTTGTCGGGAGTCAGTGAGTTGAACTTGTTGTCGCCGACCGCGCCCAGTAGAACAGCGTCCGAATCTAGCGCGGCATCGAGCGTTGCGGTGGGAAGAGGCGATCCTGTCTCCGTGATCGCAACGCCGCCAATCAGGTTCTCGACGAAGGTGAAGTCGTGACCGCCCAACTCGGCTACAGCGCGCAGAATATTGGTAGCTTCCCGCGTAACCTCAGGACCGATGCCGTCGCCGGCGAGGACTGCAATTTTGAGGCGCATTCTCTTTTCCTTACGAAATGTGATGAGGGCACTTGCCCTGCTCTTCGTGATCCCAATCCTGCCGAGATACCGTTCAGGTGGTCGCTACGACGGCAGACTTCTCCGGCTTCAAAAGTCCAAGAATGTCCTGGTCGTAGATGGACTTCTTGCGATCGGCCAGCTCAGTAAAGCGGTGATACACCTCGTCAAGCTGCTCGCGCGTAAGCGTGTGGCCGAGCCTTTCAAGCCGGTCGGCCAGGGCGCGGCGGCCGGAGTGCTTGCCGAGGACAAGGTTTGTGCTTCCCGCGCCCACCGAGGCCGGCGTCATGATCTCGTAGGTCAGTGGATTGGCCAGCATGCCATGCTGATGAATTCCCGATTCGTGCGCGAAGGCGTTTGCCCCGACGACCGCCTTGTTCGGCGCGGCTCCAAAGCTGATGACCTCAGCCAGCATCTGGCTGGTCGGATGAAGCTTCTCCATCACGATGTTGTTTTTGTAGGGGAGCTTGTCGCGGCGCACCATCAGGGCTGCGGCAATCTCCTCGAGCGCAGCGTTGCCGGCACGCTCGCCGATTCCATTGATCGTGCATTCAATCTGACGCGCGCCGCCCTGTACTCCGGCCAGTGAATTTGCAACCGCCATGCCCAGATCATCGTGGCAGTGTGTGGAGAGCACGACGTTCTCGATGCCGGGAACGCGCTCGCGAACCATGCGGAAGATCGCGGCGTACTCCTCGGGAGTGGTGTAACCGACCGTGTCGGGAATGTTGATAGTCGTCGCGCCAGCCTGCACCGCGACGGTGATCATCTTCACCAGAAAGTCGGGATCGGTGCGGGTTCCGTCCTCGGTGGAAAATTCCACGTTGTCGGTGTAGGTCAGGGCCTGCTTCACGGACTCGGCGGTCTGATCCAAAGCCTGCTCACGCGAGATGCGCAGCTTGTACTCGAGGTGAAGATCGGACGACGCAAGAAAGATATGGATGCGATTGGACTTCGCGGGTTGAATTGCGCGGCCTGCGGCATCGATGTCTTCGCGCTTGCAGCGAGCGAGCGAGGCGATACGGGTGCCGGTCACCTCGCGGGCGATGGCCTGCACGGCATCGAAGTCGCCTTCAGAGGCAATCGCAAAGCCGGCCTCGAGGATATCCACGCCAAGGTCGCGAAGCTGATGGGCCATGCGAAGTTTTTCGTCATGATGCATGGTGCAGCCCGGGGACTGTTCGCCATCGCGAAGGGTGGTATCGAAGAAGACGATTTGGTCAGAATTTTGCATAGTTCTGGTCACTCTCGATCCTGGACGTTATCATAACGCAGGCTTATGATGGTTGGCGCGTGTATCAAAATTTCTAATTGAAGTATTCGCGCAATCAAAGGGTTCGGTTCGTAGAGAGGGAAAACGTGGATCTGGTCCAGATGGAGACATTTCTGGCCGTAGCGGAAGAGCGAAGTTTTTCGCGCGCCGCCTCACGGCTCCATCGTACTCAGCCGGCGGTAAGTCAGGCAATTGCCAAGCTCGAAGGTGAGCTCGGGGAGGTTCTCTTTGACCGCTCGTCGAGAGACGGGACCCTGACCGATGCAGGGGAGGTCCTTCGCGAATATGCGGCTAAGATGTTGAATCTACGCGGAGAAGCCTCCGGAGCGCTGACCGAGCTGCGATCGCTGCACCGGGGTCGGCTGAATCTGGCCGCCAATGAATACACCAGTCTTTATCTGCTGCCTCTGCTGGACGAATTCCGCAGGCAGAATCCGCGGATCAAGCTGGCGGTCCAGAGAACCCTCGCCAGCCGCATTCCCGACGAGGTATTGATTCATTCGGTCGAATTTGGAGTCCTCTCCTTCCGGCCGGATGACGCGCAGATTCGATCGATCGTCGTCTACCGGGACGAGCTGGTCCTGGTAGTGAATCCAAGGCATACTCTGGCCGGGGCGGGGAAGGTATCGATCCGGCAGCTCGGGGCGCAGAACTTCATCGCGCACAATATTCCCTCTCCGCAGCGCCAAAAGGTGATCCAGACCTTCAAAAAGCACAAAACTCCCTTGAATATGGGGGTCGAGCTGCCGTCGCTCGAGGCCATCAAGCGCTTTGTGGAGATGGGCAATGGCGTCGCGTTGGTTCCACGGCTCACCGCGGTCCCCGAGCTGGCCAGCGGGGCCCTGGTCATGCTCGAGGTGCCGGAGCTGCAGACCGAGCGCAAGTTGCGCCTGGTCTATCGCCGCCAGGCGAATCTTTCGCATGCAGCCCTCGCCTTCCTCAAGGTGGTGGAGTCCTATGCTGCCACCCATGGCGATCCCTACTGCTTTCAGCCCGACCGTGGGGTTTGACCAGACAATAAATTTCTTTGCAGATGCAGAACATTTTTCTCCCGATCGACGTCTGTAGGAACAGACTTTTGAGGGGCCGGCTCTCCGGTCCTTCCAGATGTGAGGTGAAGTCGATGATGAGAACCATGTTTCGCAAGGCAGGTATGCGGATCGCTATGGTCGCCCTTTGTAGTGGCGTACTATGCGCGCTTCCGGTGATGGCGCAGGATACGGCGCCGGCGGCTTCGGCACAGGGAGCAGAAGGTCACGGAAGGCGTGGCGATTCGACGGCGATGCTGACCAAAGCCCTCAATCTCACCACGGACCAGCAGACCCAGGTCAAGTCGATCAACGACGACACACGATCGCAGATGATGGCTGTGAGGAACGACACCTCGTTGTCGCAGGACGACAAGCGCAGCAAGATGATGGACCTTCATAAGTCGTCCAACGATAAGATTCGCGCCGTGCTGACCGATGAGCAGAAGACGAAGTTCGATGCGATGCAGGCAAAGATGCAGGAGAGGATGAAGAACCGGGGCCAGGGAGAAGCCGCTCCCCAGTAAATCCGTCGAAGTCATTCAGGAGATCCAGAAACGGCCGGAGGAAAAGTTCCCTTCGGCCGTTTCTACGTTCTTAGGCGCATGAGGCACGGTTGTGCGGTTACAATGAAAGCACAGTGACGAAGGCGCTGGAAGTTGTTGCGGCAGGTGTCGTTGCCGACCAAATCAGCCCGGAGTTGTTCTGGACGATTTCGAAGGGGTCTGTCGAAGAATGAAGAAGACGATGTTGTTGGGCGCGCTGATGCTGGTGGCGTCGGTCGGGTATGCGCAGGA
>DATHJA010000042.1:0-16193 GCA_035316475.1 Edaphobacter sp.
GCGAGAAGATTTCGGACGTGCATGAGTTGGCCTCCGTTTCGGTTTGGGTTACGTGTGGGTAGCGGAGTTTGTTCCATCTTTTGTGACAGGAGTTGGCTTTCGGATGGATTGAGCGTACCTCAGCGGCTAAAGCGCTTTTCACGAGAGTCATCTTGGCACGGCTGAAGCCGTGCCCATAAGCAAGACGGTTCATGCTGTGCGCGAACGAATCCCACATGCCCCGTGACATGTATTCAGCTATGGCGGCACAGTTTTGAGAAGTAACTACTCCAAAATCTTAGACATTACTGCTGGAGGATGACGGTATCGCCGGCGTTGAGGCCGGAGAGGACCTCGGTGCGGGTTCCGTTGGAGATCCCGGCCTTGATGGTGACCTTGCGGCGGCCCTTCTTCTCCTTCGGATCGGGAACCTCGACGGAGGCGTTGCGGTCCTTGTCGTAGATGACGGCCTGTTCGGGGATGGTGAGTACGCCCTTGTGCTCATCGAGCAGGATCTCGGCGTTGGCGGTCATGTTGGCCTTGAGCTCGCCGCCGGGATTGTCGATGGAGACACGGACCTCGAAGGTGGTGACGTTATCCTTCTCGACGCCGAGAGGGGCGATCTTGGTGACCTTGCCGAGAAAGGTCTTGTCCTTGAAGGATTCGACCTTGATGCGGGCGGGCTGACCCATGTAGACCTTGCCGATGTCGGACTCGTCGACCTTGCCCTGCACGTAGACCTGGGTGGTGTCGCCGATGGTCATGACGAGCGTGGCGGTGGAGCCCATGACGAGGATGGAGCTGACGGCATCGCCGAGTTCGACGTCGCGGGAGAGGATGACACCGTCCATGGGAGAGACGATGGTGGTGTAGCTGAGTTGCTCCTGGAGCTGCTTGAGGGATGCCTGGGACTGCTGCACCTGTGCCTGCGCCTGATGGAGCTTGGAGGTATCGACGGTGATCTGTGCGACGGCCTTGTCGCGGGTATTGGCGGCGAAGAGATACTTCTGCTGCGCGTCGTCGAGGGCCTGCTGGGAGACGACGCCGTCCTTGGACATCTCGAGGGCGCGATCGTAGGTGTGCTTGTAGTTGGGCAGGTCGGGGGCTTCGGCGCTGACCTTGTCGAATTGGATGGCAGCCTGAGCGGCGAGGGCGTTGGATTCCGCGGCGGTGAGCTGGGCTTTCTGGGCGTTGACCTGAGCGAGGATTTCAACCTGATCGAGCTGGGCGAGGACCTGGCCCTGCTTGACGTGGGCGTTGATGTCGGTGTCGAGGCGGGTGACGATGCCGGAGGCCTTGGATTTGAGCTCTACCTTGGTGATGGGTTGAACCTTGCCGGTGGCAATGACCGAGCGGGCGATGTCTCCCTTTTCGACCTTGGAGAGCTGGGAGGGCTCAAGCTTGGCGCTGTTTCCGCGTGCGGCGACGGCGACACCGAGGATGACGGCGAGAACCAGCCCGATGACGCCGGTCCAGATCCAGATCTTGCGTTTTTGCTTCCGCTGTGTGGCCAAGGTCGTGCTCCTGCTAGCTGCTGCTGTGTTTCGGTTAAGATACCGAGTCTCGAAGTTTGACTACGCAACAAAGCCGCGTCTGGTTCCGTAAAAGTTTAGACCGGCGAAAGACGGTCCTGGGGGCCTTCCGGGGAGGAAATTTTACGGAGGAGCAATAAAGACAGGACCGTAACGGGTATGGTTCAGGCGTATTTGCGCAGGACTCCAAGAACCTTGCCCTGAATGCTGACACTGGCGGCGGGGGCGAAGATGGGCGCCATCTCGGTGTTCGAGGGCTGGAGACGGATCATGCTGCCCTCGCGGTAGAAGCGCTTCAGGGTGGCGTCGGTGCCGTCGACGAGGGCGACGATGATCTCGCCTTCGCGGGCGGTGCGGGTGCGCTCGACCAGGACGTAGTCGCCGGAGACGATGTGTTCATCGCGCATGGAGTCGCCGCGGACCTCGAGGGCGAAGACCTCGCGGTTGCCGATGATGTCGCCGAGCGAGATGCTCTCGGCGGTCTCGATGGCTTCGACCGGGCGGCCGGCGGCGATGCGGCCGAGAAGGGGAAGGCGATCGGCTCCACGCTTAGTGCTGCGGGCGGGCAGGACGTCGATGGAACGGCTGCGGTTGTGCGCGCGCTGCAGCAGTCCCTTGTTCTGCAGATTGGTGACGTGCTTGTGCACCGTGGCGAGGGAGCTGAGGCCAAGACCGCTGGCGATCTCTTCGTAAGAGGGTGAGTAGCCGTTCTTCTGAGTGAAGCCGGAGAGAAAGTCGAGAACCTCTTTTTGCCGCCTCGTGATAGCCATGCGGAGATTGTAGCGAATAAAAAGCGAATTGCAAGCTACTTTCTTGATACATGGGTTTTTGCGGGAAAGATTACGCCTGTAACGGCTGAATTCCCATTTTGAAATTGCATGATGCAAAAAGCTGCACATCTAGCTTGAAACCTGACCCCTCATGAACCAAGGTAAGGGAACACAACAGGCCGAAACGATGCACGCATCGCCTGTACTGTCTCAAGACTTAGAGGAGAGCAATAATGCAGGTTTTGATTGTGGAAGACGACGCTGCTTTGGGATTGTTTTTGCAGAAGGGGTTGAAGCTGGAGGGGCATGAGGTGGAGTGGGTGGGCGATGGCGAGACTGCTCTTACATGGATGGAGGAGCGGAGGCCCGACCTTCTGGTGCTGGACCTCAGTCTTCCGAATCGGGATGGAGTGGAGGTCCTCGAAGAGATGCAGGGCCGCTTTGACGATACGGCCGTGCTGGTGCTGACGGGAAGGAGCATGGTGGAGGAGAGGGTGAAGTGCCTGAACCTGGGCGCGGACGACTGCATGCTGAAGCCGTTCAGCTTTCATGAACTGACGGCGCGATGCAGGTCTCTTTTGCGACGTCGGGAACGGTTCGCTGATCCTGTGTTGCGGCATGAAGGTGTCGAGCTGAACCGCATGGAGCGTCGCGTGACACGCAAAGGCGTTGCGGTGGAGCTGACGGGGAAGGAGTTTGCATTGCTGGAGTACCTGATCCAGAGGAAGGAGCGGTGCTGCAGCCGCGGGGAGCTGCTGGAGGGGGTCTGGCAGATGTCCCGCGATGCCGGGACCAATGTGGTGGATGTGTATGTGAACTATCTGAGGAAGAAGCTGGGCGCGGCAGGTTCGAACGATGATGCGGGACATGGAGTGATCGAGACGGTTCGGGGAGAGGGCTATCGCATGAGCAGTGTTGCGAGCGTGAAGAAGCAGCCGGGCCGCGCGCAGGTGTATACCGTCGGCTCTGCCTGGGCCGAGGCATAACGGGATGAGGGTGATGGGAATGGACAACCTGGTGGAACAGATGGACTGCCTGCTGCACTCGTTGTGCCAGCCGCTGACGGTGCTGCAGTGCAGGCTGGCCCTGGGGGAGCTGAGTGACGAACCTTCGGCGATGCGCGTGGCGATCAGTGAGGCTCTGGGAGAGTGTGTGCGGGTCAACGAGAGAGTTGGCGCGATGCGCGAGATGCTGTTGTTGGCGGAGAGGGAGACGAGATAGATGGCGGTGACGGGCGGAGTGGAGGCAGGAGTGTTGCTGGGGGCGGTGTCTACGCGAAGGGTAGTGTTGGCAAGCGCGGATACAGGGCTGCGAGATCGGTTGAAGAGCTCGCTGGCCGGGATGCGGTGGGAGGTTTATGAGGCTTCGGGTGGAGCGGAGGCGATGGCCCGGCTGGAGGATGTACGGCCGGAGGCTCTGCTGGTGGACAGCTGGCTGCCGGACCTTGAGGTGAGCGAGTTCGCCGGGCAGATCCAGCTGCTGTACCCGGCGGTGGAGCTGATGCGGATGGATGGAGGCGCGGATGGCGGTGCGCGGAGTCCACGGCGGAACGAGCTGCTGCATGCTCTGCGCGAGGCGCAGGAGCAGAGCGTAGCGGTTACCGATACGGCGGCGTGGAATGCTGCTCCGCTGACGGTGCCTCGGGCGGGGCGAATTGTGGAGAGCGAGCCGGGGCGCTCGCCGGAGCCTGCGGCGATGCTGCCGGAGATGATTGGGGAGAGCGCGGTGATGCGGGAGCTGGCGCGGTTGATCCGGCTGGTAGCTCCGCGATCGACGACGGTGCTGATCGAGGGAGAGACGGGGACAGGAAAAGAGGTAGTGGCTAAGGCGGTTCATCGTCTGAGCGATCGCGTGAGCAAGCCGTTTGCCGTGCTGAACTGCGCGGCGATTCCGGAGTCACTTCTGGAGGCGGAGTTGTTCGGGCATACGCGGGGAGCCTTTACCGGCGCGGTACAGTCGCGCACGGGACGGATTGAGGCAGCGCATGGAGGGACGCTGTTTCTGGATGAGATTGGAGAGATGCCGCTGGCCCTGCAGGCGAAGATGCTGCGCTTCCTGGAGTATGGCGAGTTGCAGCGCGTGGGAGACAACGAGACGACCCGAGTGGATGTGCGGATCATCGCAGCGACGCATCAGCCTCTGGAGAAGAGATCCGAGGAGGGGACGTTTCGTCTGGATCTTTATCACCGGTTAGCTGTGTTTCCTGTCGAGGTTCCGGCATTGCGCGATCGCATGGAGGATCTGGGGCTTCTGGCGGAGCACATCCTGATGAAGATGGGCCAGCGTATGCCGCGAAAGAGATTGAGTGAAGCAGCGATGGCGCAGCTGATGGAGCATGCGTGGCCGGGAAATGTTCGCGAGCTGATGCATGTGCTGGAGCGCGCGACGATTCTTGCGGGGGAGAACAGAGAGATTGGAGCAGAGGAGATTCGCCCCCGGCGGGCTACTCGTTAGGGAGATTCGGTCGAGCGTGTTCGATGCTCCGTTCGTGTCGTGATAAAAACGCGCCATGAATGGGCACCGGGTTTTGCAGAGTCACTTAAGAGGTTCTCAGCGCGAAGCTGAAATCTGAGGACAGACAGGAAAACAAAGATTCAGTCGCTTTAGAGCGCTCTCATCTGAGGGCGCATTTTTTTGGCGCTTGAGGTGCATAGGAGAGAGTGGAGGCCTTTTTGCGATGCAGGTAACGACACCTTTGAGCGATGCGCTGACGCGCTACCTGGACCTGACTACGGAGCAGATGAAAGCTACGGCGGAAAACATAGCCAACGTGGATACGCCGGGGTACAAGACGAAGGGTTTTGACTTTGAACAGGAGTTCGCGCGGCAGATGAACCTTTCGAACCCGCCCGCTCAGGCAGCGGCGCAGGAGCGGGAGGTGGATGGGCTGGTCTCGCGTCCGGACGGGAACAACGTCTCGATGGACCGGGAGGGCGTGCAGCTGGCGAAGGCGCAACTGCAGTTCAAGCTGGGTGTGCAGCTTTTGAAGAACGAGTATTCGACGGTGATGAGCGCGATTCACGCGGAGGCGAAGTAAGCGATGAACCTGTTTGGCGTAATGGATGTGAGCTCGTCGGCCTTGAAGGCCGAAAGAGTGCGGGCCGAGGTGGTGGCTTCCAACATGGCCAATGCGGAGACGACGCGGACGCCGGAGGGTGGGCCGTACCAGCGTCGCCATGTTGTCTTCGAGGCCGAGGGAGAAGGCGGATTTCAGCACTCGCTGGTGAGCCACCTGGTGGGCAACGGAGTTCCTTCTCTGGGGCAGTCTACGTTGTTCGGCGAAGATCTTACGGCGGCAAAGAGCGTTCCAGGGGGAGTCGCGCTGACGGGCGTGATCGCCGACAACCGCGCACCGCTGCGTCGATATGATCCTCAGCATCCGGACGCCGGACCGGATGGATATGTGTCGTATCCCGACATCAATCCACTGACCGAGATGGTGGACCTGATGGGAGCGACGCGGTCGTATGGGATGAATGCCTCGGCAGTGCAGGCGGAGAAGAATATGGTGGCTTCTTCGTTAGAGATTTTGAAGTAACTGGCTGGTTTGATTTCAAGACGGAGGAAGTGCGATGAGTGACGGAATAGGAAGCGGAGTTTCGGCGGCGAGCGGCTTGAGCTCAATGGCGTCGCAGAGCTGGAAGGTGGGCGATAGTACGGGCTCGGCGCAGGACGGTGGAACACCGTTTGCGCGAGTGTTGAAGTCCATGGTGGAGCAGACGACGGCGCTTGACGATCAGGCTTCGAAGGCAGTGAGCGGCCTGCTGAGCGGGCAGGGAGTCGATATTCACCAGGCGATGATTGCTACGCAGAAGGCGAATATGGCCTTTGAGCTGGCCCTGCAGGTAAGGAACAAGGCGGTTGGAGCTTATCAGCAGATGATGGGGATGCAGTTTTAGCATCTTTCGACGATGGCTTGAGGCTCATCGGTAGAAACATGCAGATTCCCTCGCTGAACAGCGCGATGAAGCTGCGCTGATTCGGTCGGATGATAGTGCGGTAGCAGACCAATTGAGAGCAAGTAAATGGCTGAGACAGAGCAGGAAGAGATTACAGGGCTCAAGAGAGCGGAGCCGGTCGTTATGGGGCCTGCAGGTGGTGCGACTGCCAGGGCGTCGGCCATGGTGACGGCGCTGCGAGACAAGGTGATGTCGCTGCCTGCTGGCAGGCGGACGTGGCTGCTGGCCTCTGCGGCATTCATCGCGGCGATGGGTGTGGCGATGATGTGGTATGCGGGGCGGAGGGACTGGAAGCCTCTGTTTACGGGGCTGGATGGAAAGGATGTTCAGCAGGTTTCGCAGGAGCTTGCCGCGGGGGGGATCCCTTACCAGACGACACCGGACGGTGGAGGCATCGAGGTTCCGGCGGAGATGATGGACAAGGCACGCATGGAGGTTGCGGCGAAGGGTATGCCGCAGACGGGACGGCTGGGCTTTGAGCTGTTCGACAAGCCGAACTGGGTGGGCAGCGAGTTCGACGAGAGGGTGAACTATCAAAGGGCTCTCGAAGGCGAGCTCGAACACACGATCGGCACTCTGGGCGTGGTGCGGTCGGCGCGGGTACATCTGGTGCTGCCCAAACAGTCGTTATTCACGAGTGAGGAGCGAGCAGCGAAAGCCTCGGTTGTGTTGAAGCTGAAGCGGTCGTTCCTGGGCGAGGAGCAGGCGGATGCGATCCGCAGCCTGGTGGCAGGGTCGGTCGAGAACCTGAGTCCGAACGATGTGAACCTTGTCGATGCGGATGGCCGTGCGAATCTGAAGCCGAAATCGAAGAACGCCGTCGCCGCCGATGTGGAGCAGGAGATGGAGGCGAAGCTGGTCGCGATGCTGGAGCCTCTGGCCGGGCATGACAATGTGCGCGCGACAGTAAATGTGAGTTATGAACAGGGAAGCGAAGAACGGACGGACGAGATCTACGATCCGAACCAGACGGCGACGCTGAGTTTGCAGAAGAGCGAGCAGGTCTCCGAACAGGCGCAGAGAGCGAGCGGGGTTCCGGGGACGGCGAGCAACACTCCAGCGGGAGCTCCGGCGGGTGCGGTGCAGGGCTCGCAGGCGGCAGCGGCTCCGGGGACGCCTCCGCTGCTACAGAAAGAGGCGCTGCCGGTGTATCCACAGCAGGGAGCAGGTGCGGGACAGAGTCTTCGCGAGGAGAACGGGACCTATGGCGTGACCAAGCACGTCATTCATAGCGAGGAGGGGCCGGGCAGGGTTCGCAGGGTTACGGCAGCTGTGGTGGTTAACGACAGAAGCATGTTGGAGGGCGCGGGCAAGACGGAGCATACGGTATGGAAGCCGCGAAGCGCGGATGAGATGCGGAGGCTCGAACAACTGGCGCAGGCTGCTGTGGGATTCGATCTGAAGCGCGGCGACCAGGTGGTGGTGGAGAACGTGGGCTTCAGCTCGAACTCGCCGGAGATGAAGCCGCCGGTGATGGAACAGATGATGGAGCAGGCGCGCAATCTGGCTAAGACACAGCCGGGATTTGCCAGGACGGCGATCCTCGGGTTGTGCGGCATTCTGCTGGTGCTGTTCGTGCTGCGGCCGGTGGCACAGCAGGTTGCCGAGACGCTGCGCGAGCCTGCGCTGCTGCCCGCGGGAGGGGAGGTGGCAGCTCTTGGACCTGGCATGGAGGAGGAGCCGCTCCACGTTCCTTTGACACTGCCGATGAAGACAAAAGATCAGATGCAGCATCAGGGAGTCTTTGAGCACGTGGCTGAGCATATTCGGCGGGAGCCTGTGCAGAGCACACGGTTGCTTGAGGCCTGGATCGGCTCATCGGAAGAGATGGAGGGATGATGGGGCGCGGACAGAGGACGAACGCACAGGCGGCGCAGAGGGTTCCGCTGATGCTTCCGGAGGCGGCGGGGTTTGAGCCGCTGGAGGCCTCGGGGCTGAGGAAGGCTGCGATCCTGATGGTGGCGTTGGGAGACGATCTGGCGAAGACGTTGTTTCAGAGTCTTTCGGAGAGCGATGTTCACCGCGTGACCGAGGAGATTACGCGGCTGGGCGAGATCAAAGCACAGAATCTGACGCAGGTGCTGACGGAGTTCTATGGCCTGCTCGAGACGCAGCAATACATGGTTCGCGGTGGGCCGGAGTATGCTCTGCGCGTGTTGACCGAGGCCTTTGGGCCGTCGAAGGCAGAGGCTTTGCTGGCTCAGGTAAGGCGCATCCGTGATCGGGCGAACGGCGATATGGCCGCGTTGCAGAAGATGGATCCGCAACAACTGAGCAAGTTCCTGGAGAACGAGCATCCGCAGACGATTGCGCTGGTGCTGGCGCATGTGGATGCGAAGCGTGGATCGATGATTCTGATGCAGCTGCAGCCGACGCTGCGTGTGGACGTGGTGAAGCGGCTGGCGGAGATGAGGCAGTTTTCTCCGGAGATGGCGCAGAAGGTCGCGCTGGTGCTGCATCAGCGTATGGAGGGAATGGGCAACGGAGGCCGGAAGTCGTACTCCGGGTTCAAGGCAGTGGCGGAGTTGCTGAATCGCGTGGACCAGACGGCGAGCAAGGTGATTCTGGAGGAGATTGAGCAGGAGGAGCCGAAGCTGGCGATCGGGATTCGCAATCTGATGTTCACCTTCGAGGATCTGTTGACGGTTCCAGCGGAGAGCATCCGCGAGTTTATCGCGTCGGCCGACAAGAGGGTTCTGGCGATGGCTCTCAAGGGAGGACGGGAGAATCTGAAGGCGCACCTGTTCCGGGCGATGAGCTCGCGCGCGGTCGAGATGCTGAAGGAAGACATGGAGGTGATGGGTCCGGTGCGGATGAAGGATGTCGGCCTGGCCCAGCAGGAGCTTCTTGCGCTGGCACGGCAACTTGAGAGCGAGGGCAGGATGATGCTGAAGATGGGGGCCGACGATGATCTCGCCATCTGAGCTTCTGTCCGGGACTGATTCCATGATCGCTCGTGCGGTCTATCCTCTGGAGTTTTTGGAACTGAAGGAGTTGCCGGCGAATACCTCCGAGGAATCGGCGGTGGAGCCGGAACGGATCGACCAGCAGACGGGAGCCGCGGATGTGCTCGCCCAGCTTGAGGATCGGCTGCGCTCTCAGACAGAGAGAAGCGAGAGACAGGTCGAGATAGCGTGCGAACAGACGCGAGCCGAGGTACGCGAGCAGCTGGCGCAGGAGTTTGAGGAGAAGGTGGCGCTTGAGCGTGAGGCGGTCGCAAGGATATGTGACCGGTTCGCGAAGGAGCGCGCTCGGTATTTTCTTGAGGTGGAAGCCGAGGTGGTGCGGTTGGCTCTGGCGATTGCGGCGCGGGTGCTGCACCGGGAGGCAGCGCTGGACCCGTTCTTACTACGGGGAGTGGTTCGGGTTGCTCTGGAGAGAATACAAGAGGACAGCGTCGTTACCCTGCGTGTTCCGGACAACCGGGCGGGGGGGTGGAAGGAGATTCTTGCCGGGGAGCATCGTCGCGGTGTGACAGTTGTGGGCGACGGCAGACTGGGTGAGGGAGAGTGCGTCCTGGAGACGAGCGTGGGACGTGTGGAGCTGGGAGTGGCGCCTCAGTTGGAAGAGATCGAGAAGGGATTTTTCGATCTGCTGCATCAGAGGCCGGCGTGAGGATGGCTCCTGTCGAAGCAGAGCAGCAGCGCCGATTGTCGCCCTACTTCGCTCAGCTGGAGAGAAGGCCTTCGTGGAGGTGGAGCGGCCGCGTGGTGGAGGCAAATGGGCAGACGGTGGAGTCGGAGGGGCCGCTGTGTTCGGTGGGGGAGTGCTGCGAGATCCTCGACGCGAAGAAACGACGACATCGTGCGGAGGTGATTGGGTTCCGTGGCCGCAATGTGCTGGCGATGCCGTTGGAGGCGACACGCGGCATCCGGTTTGGAGATGCTCTGGTCGCTACAGGAGTGACGCCGAGTATCGCAGTGGGAGAGGATCTGCGCGGAAGGATTCTGGATTCACTGGGGATGCCGCTCGATGGCATGCCCACACCGCGGGCGCGAGAGCTGTGGCCGTTGGATGGGATGATTCCGCACCCGATGGAGCGGGTTCCTATCAAGGAGCCGATGAGTACGGGAGTGCGGGTTCTGGATGGGATGCTGACCGTGGGGCGCGGTCAGAGGATCGGCATCTTTGGCGGATCGGGCGTGGGAAAGAGCACGCTGATCGGAATGATGACGCGGAATACGGCCGCCGATCTGACGGTGGTGGGTCTGGTAGGGGAGCGCGGGCGCGAGGTGCGGGAGTTTGTGGAGGAGTCGCTGGGCGAGGAGGGAATGCGACGAGCGGTCGTGCTGGTGTCGAGCTCCGACCAAAGTCCGTTGCTGCGGATGCGCGCGGCCCTGGCAGCGACGGCGGTCGCGGAGTTCTATGCCGCGCAGGGGAAGCATGTGCTGCTGGTGCTGGATTCGCTGACCCGCTATGCGATGGCTGCTCGCGAGGTTGGCCTGTCGGCTGGGGAGCCGCCTGCGACGAAGGGATATACGCCTTCTGTGTTCACACGGCTGGCCAAGCTGGTGGAGAGGGCGGGGAACTTCGAGCGCGGAAGCATTACGGCTTTCTACACGGTGCTGATGGAGGGAGACGATCAGCAGGATCCGGTGGTCGATTCGGTGCGGTCATTTGTGGATGGGCACGTGGTTCTGTCGCGCGCGATGGCATCGGCCGGATGGTATCCGCCGGTAAATGTGCTGGATTCGTTGAGCCGTCTGATGCCGGCGGTGGCCAGCAGAGAGCACAGGGTGCAGGCTACGCTGATGCGGAGATTGCTGGCGGCGCATGCCAGGTCCGAGGACCTGGTCCGGATTGGAGCCTATAAGCCGGGAGCGGATGCGGAGCTGGACCAAGCGATGCAGGCCATGCCGACGATGCGGAGATTTCTCGAACAGGACAGCCTGGAGCGCATGAGCCTTGAGGAGACGGTGGAGCAACTGATGGCGATGGCGCTATAGCGATGCGGCGGCTGACGGGGTTGAGGCGGCTGGGAGCGGTCTATGGGCTGATCGAAGAGATCCATTCGATCGAGGCTCGTGTAGCTGCGGCAGAGGCTGGCATAGCGGAAAGAGCGGCTCAAGCGGAGACAAGCACGTTGCACGAAGCATGGATGAAAGAGCGGCATGCTGTGCAAGGGGAAGACTCTCTCGATCGCCTTGCAATGGCGGCTCGAGGGGATGTTGCTCGTCGAAAGAAACGAGCACTGGAGCCCGTTATCGAAAAGAGGACGGAGAACCACACAGCTGCAAGGGAAAGGCATATGGCCAGCCGGTTGTGGAGTGAGCGAATGCAGAGCCTGGTCGACGCCGAGGCGGCACGGATCGCAGCTGAGGAGGAGCGGCGATCGCAGGCGGTTGCCGATGATCGCTTTCTGGCGCAGCGATGGAACAAGAAGAGGAAGACAGAGACGCAGGAGATAAGGCTCTCCTAATAATCCGCGAGGGGATTTGGCAACCCGGATGCATCTTCCAAGGCAGAGGAGCGAATGCGATGAAGGTTGCAAGAGCGATCATCGGGACCGAAGAGATACGAGGCACGCTCCCCATGTCCGGATATGCGACAAGCGAGACATCGGTTATTCCCTTCGCGACAAGCTTTGGAGAAAGTCTGACAGCGATCACGACGAAAGAGGGAGAGATTCAGGAGGCGATTCCCACGGGCAGTCTCCTGGCAGGAAGTAAGGAGACCGCAAAGCAGGATACGTCAGACGTGGGAGAAGACTCGAAGGCTCCCCATCGTCACTCAGGAGTGTTGAGCGGAGTTCCCTCGCCCTCGACGAAGATCCTGGCAGACGGTGGGTGGAAGCAAGACCAGACAGAGCTCGCGCATTCTTTGCAGGTGGAAGCGCCGCAGGGTTCTCTGAAGAAATCTATTGAGGCGCCGGAAAAAAACAACGCCGATGAAGAGCGTTTCGATGAAAACGGATTGCAACTGCCGGCCACGCCCCAGACAACAAAGGATACGAAGATTGCAGGCAAAGATTCCGTTACCGTGGAAACAAAGCCTTCTCCTGCGGGGGCGAATAGCCTGAAGGAAGCTCTCAAGATGGCGTTGGAGCAGAGGACCTCGCCGGAGGCGGCTCATGCCCACGAGGAATCGGGTCGATCCGGGGATGGGATCAAGGTCCATGAAGGCGGAACACAACATAAGGCTTCCAGAAGAGAGAGCGCTGCCGATGCTACAGTGACGGCCTCTCTGGCTCAGGAGACGCAGGTCCCACTCGAGTCCGGCGCTCCGCAGATGGCCGCTTTGCCGACCCCAGCAATAACGGCTCCTCAGGGCGAAGCGCAGGTTGCGTCCTCAATGAGCAAAGATTCTTCATCCTCAGCGAAGGCCACGGAGGTGTTACCGCTGGCAGGAGGGAAGACACGAGAGACCAGGACTGCAAGGGAATCGAGTTCGAGGCTTTCGCAATCCTCAAAAACGGAGGTCAGGACGGAACGGAGTAGCGATCCTGTCCTGGAGAAGGCCTCAGATCCCGAGCCGGGAGAGAGAAGAGCCTCCGCAGGTCCTCAGAGGGAGGAGAGCACGAGTGCTGTTGCGCCTCCTTCTCCGGAGAAGCCTCATCTATCGAATGCCACTCAGGACATCGTTCCTGCCGCGGCTCCGGCGCATCCTCAGCTGGTCACGGTTCAACCGGTAGAGAAGGCTTCGTTGTCTCATGCGTATTTTTCGAACCCACAGGAGCCGCTCGGGTTTGGAGCGTCGCAGATGTATGGGACGGATCAGCATAAGACGCTGATGGCGGCACCGACAGCCCTTGAGGTCGGCGTCCCGGGCGGGACTCACGGCTGGCTTAGAGTTCGTGCCGAACTTGCCGGAGATGGAGCGGTTCACGCTTCCGTCTCGTCGAGTTCCACGGCAGGGACGGAGATGTTGCGGCGCGAGCTTCCCTCGCTGACGAATTATCTGCATCAGGAGCAGGTTTCGGTGAGCTCGGTGGTGGTTCATGTTTCTTCATCCACCATGGATTCGTCGAACCCCTCCGGTGGCGGAGGTCAGAGTCACGAGGCAGGACGAGGTGCTGCGGATACCCACGACAGCGCTGGCCGGGAGAATGGAACGGTCCGCCATGGGGAGGGGATCGCGGAGGAAGAGGACGGGGCAGACTGGACGTCGTCGACTGGATATGCGGAGGCGGGAGGATGGCTCAGCATACGGGCTTAAGGAAGAGCAAACGAAAGGGAGGAAAGAGATGGATCTATCGCAGTTGAGTTCACTTGTGGGAAACGGGAAGGCGGCAGACCGTGTGGCTACGGCTCTGGCGCCTAAAACGAAACAGAGTGTCAATGCCAAGGACGATACCAGTGGCAGCGGATCAGACAGTACGACGGCGACGGACAATTCGACGATCACGTCGAATGACTTTCTGACACTGCTGGTTACGGAGCTGAAGAACCAGGACCCGACTCAGCCAACGGATCCGAACGCATACATTCAGCAGCTGGTTGGAGTGAACAGTCTGCAGCAACTGATTCAGATCAACCAGGGGTTGGGGACATTAGAGGGTGCGGTTACGGGCTAACGCAGCCGTCTTCGCCGGCAGAGAACACTCACATTCGGGGAACCGAAGGCTTGAGACAGAGCGGACTCTACGGGAGCGTCCGCGAAGAGAGGAAATAAGGAGAGAGGCATGGGATCTTTTTCAATCGCACTGAGTGGCCTGCAGGCCGACACAACTTCACTGAACACAATCGGAAATAACCTGGCAAACCTGAACACGACGGCCTACAAGCAGCAGGGAACGACGTTTGAGGATCTGTTTTATCAGCAGATCGGAACCTCGGGCTCGAACAATCCGTTGCAGGTTGGTGTGGGAACGCGCGTCTCGGGAACGGCAACCGACTTCACCCAGGGAACGCTGCTTCCGACCGGCCAGTCCACCGATATGGCCTTGAGCGGCAATGGATTCTTCGTCGTCAACCAGAATGGCGTGCAGCAGCTCACACGGGCTGGTGACTTCCAGCTCAGCCAGAGCGGTTATCTGACGACGACCGATGGCGCCAGTGTGATGGGATATCCGGCAACCAACGGTGTCGTGAACGTGAATGCCTCTCTTACTCCGATTCAGCTTCCTGTTGGAGTGACACAGGCGGCGCAGGCGACGCAGAATATCTCCATCACGGCGAACCTGAATGCCGGCGCTGATGTAGGTACTTCGTTCACCACCCCGGTTACGATCTACGACTCGCTCGGCAAGAGCCACGCCATGACGGTGACCTATACCAAGACGGCGCAGAACCAGTGGGGCTATAGCGTGGCGATGCCTTCAGGCGATGCTACGGGAACGCCGTTGAATAACACCGGCACGTTGACGTTCGATTCGAACGGAAACCTGACCGCTCCAACAGGAACGATCAGCAATATCACCTTCCCAGGGCTGACCGACGGGTCCAGTGATCTGAGCTTCGACTGGAACCTCACCAGCGGAGGCAATCCGACGATCACCCAGACGACCGCTCCTTCGACAACCGGGGCTTCCGTGCAGGATGGCTACGCCAGCGGCAACTATGCGGGATTCACTGTTGACGCGAATGGCTTGGTCACGGCGAAGTTCGACAACAATCACACGCAGGTGGTTGGGCAGGTTGCCGTTGCCTCGGTGACTAACACACAGGGCCTGGTGCGGGTGGGCCATAACGGCTTCGAGACGACAGCAGCTTCAGGCGATGCTGTCGTGGGCGCGGCAGGAACGGGAGGACGCGGAACCATCGAGGATTCCACTCTCGAGCAGTCCAATGTGGACATCTCGACGGAGTTCGCCAACCTGATTATCGCGCAGCGCTCCTTCGAGGCGAACTCGAAGACGATCACCACCTTCGATTCGGTCACCCAGGCAACACTGGGAATGATCCGGTAGTAAGAAGGTAGTACGGAAGAGGACGGCCTGCGGGTCGTCCTCTTTTTTTATTCGCACAACTCGATGGATCGTGAAAATCCGCTAATCAAGATGCCCAAGCTATGGCCGAGCGATTGCACTTAGAGCAGGCATCATGGCTACTACACCTCCTATCATTCAGGCGAAGATCACCTCGGACCCGGTGAAGATTCCAGTTCTACCGCTGCTGATTGCGGTTGTGCTCGGGGTGGTTCTCGCAACCACTGCGGTCGGCGGCGTTGTGTACTACCTGCTGCGCTCGGGCAAGGTGCCGATCCAGTCGGCGCCTGTTGCTGTTTCGGCGTCCGCCTCCGCGCCGCCACTCAAGACGCATACGGTTTCACTCGATCCCTTGCTGGTAAATCTGGCGGACGGCTCGGGGAGCGCCTTTCTGCGCGTCGGGATCACTCTGGAAGTGGCCGATGCCGCAGGAGAAGGCGGAGGGCAGGAAGGGAAGAGCGGCGAGCCCAAGCAGGTGTCGAAAGTTACCGATGCCGCCGTGCGCGATACGGCCCTTACGGTTCTGGGCCGCGAGACATCGGAGAAGCTGCTGGCTCCGGAGGGCAAAGAGGCTACGAAGACGGAACTTAAGAACGCTCTGGCGGAGCGTAACTCTGGAATCAAGATTGTGGACCTTTTCTTTACCGAGTTTCTGGTGCAGCGATAGACGAGAGGGCCGGAGGGGCAATGGCAGAGATAGAGTTGGCAAAGGTGGAATCCGATGCTTTAGCCCAGCCTCAGCTGGTCACTGCGCCGGCTGCCGAAGCTGCGCAGCCGTGGATGACGCGGATCGAAGAGCACGCTTCCTGGCCAATGTTGTCGCAGATGACGGTATCGGCGACGGCAGGAGTCCCGTTGGATGGCTTCAAGATCGGCGATCTGCTTCGGCTTGAGCCAGGACAGATTGTGGAGAGTCTGTGGCCGCATACGGAGGATATCCCGCTCAAGGCTGGTCGCGTTCAGCTGGCGTGGAGCGAGTTTGAGGTTGTGGAGCAGCGCCTGATGGTGCGGCTGACACGGTTAGCGTAACGGGTGTGCGATGGGATTCGGGATGGAAGAGACGATGAAGGCGAACACGGCAGCGAAG